>NZ_CP030040.1:3172500-3448956 GCF_003260995.1 Acetobacterium sp. KB-1 | reverse complement strand
TATAGAGAGACCAATTAATTTTTATATTGTTATAATATAAAGAAGAAAATCTATAAAGACTATAATTTACAGTTGATCCAATCGAAGGACCCGCAATTGCAGCTAATGATCCAAAACTCATTGAAGCAATTACTCCAGCTGGTCCTATATATGGCATAACTGCTGCAATAACGCCAGCAAGTATAGAAACAGAAACACCTTCTGTAAATGTTATATAACGCTACTCATATCAAGAGGATAACTAACGTTTATATTTATCTATAGCGCTATCCGCTATTCCCCGAAGTGGAACATATGTTAAGAGGAAAATAATACTTTCCCAAACCATATTTAACACAATCCCGATTCCCAGAATCGTAGCAATGTTGAGGATCATCAACAGTCCTTGCTGTAATCCATAGGTATACAAATTTCTGTTCTCCTCTATAATAATTTCATGGCTTACAAGGATATCTGTAATTCTCTCAGTTATTGCGATTCTCATTAGAACTTCCTGAGTTTATCTGCACCCTCAGGTAATTTGGGCTGGTGCATAATAAAAAAACAAGCCGTATTAACGTTTAACGTTGTTACCATCAACGCCATAGCCGCAATAACCCGATAGCACTTTAATGATAGATTTTTCAAAACAACCTCCTCTTTTTATCTTTTATGTCCTAAATCTACCATATATTTTTATTTGTGCGATATTATGTTGAAATTACTATATTTTTTTGTAGTGAACTAAGATTTTTTATTTTATTCAAATAAAAACGAGCAATCTTAATAAAAGAATGCTCGCAACAAGGCTCTATACAAACAACAGCAGGGAAACCGAAAAGATATTACTCCGCTGGGTAATATCCATCGTCCCATCGTATTTTTGTAAAACACTTTTTACATTTTCCAGGCCTAAACCATGTTGGCTTGGCTCTTTATTGGTTGTAAGATATCGATTGCCGACTTTTACACGTTCACCCAGATATGGATTCTCCACCAGAATAATTAAACGCCCTTTGTCATAGTTTATGTTTGTTTTTATCTGTCTTTCTTTTTCCATCTCAGCAACGGCCTCAATGGCGTTATCCAGCAGGTTTCCTAAAATTATCGCCAAATCAAATGATGCAATACTCATTTTTTCGGGAATACTCAGATCAAGCGCTATTTTTATATTTTGTTGCGCTGCTTCCTGAATTTTAAAATTCAAAATACTGTCAATATCAATGTTTTCGGTACACGCGTATTGTTTCTTATCGTCATAAACATCAGTCATCTTTGTTAGATGTTTTAAAGCAGCGTCTCTTTCCCCTTTTTCAACCAATGCATAGATAACCGCTAAGTGATTTCGCAGATCATGCCGCATTGCTTTCGTTGTTTTTAATGATGACTCCATTAGTTCGAATTGTTTTTGGTAGTATTTATTTTGCTGATCAACCATGATTTTATCCATTTTATCGACCATGAAAGCTGAAATGACATCATACAAATAAAAGATTGTGAAATTGACAAGTAGTATCAATACTACTCCGATTAGAACTTGCTTCCAGGACAAACCTATTGCTTGAAATAAGGTTAAAATGATATATAAGGATGAAATCGGGATCAAAATAATTGCGATCCAATTGGCCAGCGGGATTGTTTCTCCTAGTCTGATATTTTTGTAATTATTGAAAACTCGAACGACAAAATACAATATGATTTGAACTATAATCAGCCCATATTCTGAGGAATAATTGTTAGTGGACATCAAAGGAAAATTAAAATATCCTGAAAGCAATCCAACAATCAGTTCGACACACATTACAATCAAATAAATCAAAAATACTGATAGAAGCCGTTTTTTAATTCCTACTTTATAGTTTAATGACAGACCTAAAAAAGCAAGAATATTACTGATTATCATAATTGCCGGTATATTAATCGTCAAATATACCAGCGCAATAAATATGTAATATCCCACATAGGATAAGAGTTCTATCTTATGATTGGCTTCTTTGGTCTCAAAGAATACATGCATAAATTTATAAACGATATATGTTCCAAAAATATTAGCTATCAGATATACCACTTCATAGGTACTTAGCTCCATTATTCCAACCTTTCGAGTTCATATCGCATTTGCAAACCCCTGATTTCTTTCCGCTTTAGCTGACTAATTGGCAGACAGTCCGAATTGGACATCCTGACCTCGTCATACTTGAATTTTACTACATGCTCATAGTTAACTAGATAGGATTTATGAATTTTCATGAATTGATCACCTTCTAGCTGGGGGGTGACATCTCGTAGCTTCCCATAAAACAAATCTTCCCCTGTTGTCGTGGTAATCTTAATCTCCCGATTCACGCTTTGAAAGTAGAGAATGTCTTTGATGGGAATCTTATATGTTACGGCTCCCTTTCGATAACAGAAAACGCCACCTAGGCAGCCGCTTAATTTCATTGCCAGGTTAATGTCTTTTATCAGTATTGCTGGTTCAATGGGCTTTGAAAGAAAATGCATGGGTCGCACCTCAAAAAGATCCTTATAATAATTTTCTTTCCCAGACACATAGACAATCTGCATCGTTTGATTATCCATCTCTTCACGAATTTTCCGGCCTAAATCAAGGCCGTTTAGCCCTTCCATTTCGATGTCCAGAAAAATCAAATCGAAATCATGTTCATGTTTTATAAACTCTGCCAGTCTTTCACCGGAATAAAACACATCGATTTCGACTTCCTCCGCAAACATATTTCGATGGTCCAAAATAATCCCTTCCATTTGAGAACAGATGGCTCTTTGATCATCGCAAATTCCTATTCTAAACATTTTCTCACCTCTTTTATAGACACTAAATTCATTTTACCTGAAAATAAAACAACTGTCCACCTTGCCAATAAAATAATTTAAATTTGTGTTTATCAATCAAAAAAAACAGTATTAATAAACAGCAAGCTGTTTATTGATACTGTTAAAATCTTTTTCTACTAAACTATCGATTTATTAACTGATGGCATCCACGGCGGCCATCAACTCCGAAATAGAACTGTACCAGTTTTTAATCATATGGCGCATCAGCCCGACCTGTTCGGCCTTGGCCAGTAGACCAAAAACCGGAATTTTGGAGCCATAAGCCGCGCCGATCTCAGCCCAGGCATCACAACCGGAGGGACCAATATAAATAATCAGATCGGCACTGGTAACCGAACTGATACAAAAATCAAAAACGCGTTCTCCTTCAGCAGACTCAATAAAATGGGTGAGCTCTTTTTGTGAAAGAAAGGCTTCTTCCGGTCGTCCCTCGCGGATCCATGACAAAATGGTATGGCCCCGAGTTTCCAACAAATCCGTCAGCATTTCAACGGCATGCTGATGCTTCCATGAAGCGGCAATATATATTCTCATGATTCCTCCAATTGGGGTGTTATTTTGTTTGCGGCTCGGTGTTTAAAAGAGTCTTTTTACCAAAGCTAATCCCGTTTTCTGATGATATCCATCGGTTTAACCGGTGTACACATTTGTAAATAGTAATGCATTTTGGGATGCGGTGCCGACTCGATTGCCTGACCGGATACGTCCGTCATTACCTTAATCGCTTGCGTAACGAACCCGTCTCCCGGAATCATGATCTCGATCTCATCACCTAATACAACCTTGTTACGCTGCTCAATTAAAGCCATCCCGGTATTCTCGTCGTATTCCAGAACCAGACCGACAAAGTCATAATGCCGGGTATAACTGCTGGTGCCGTAATTTTGATCCTCTGATGTTGTTTTGCCGCTATAAAACCCTTTGGTGTAATTGCGGTGACTGACCTTTGTCAGTTCATCATAATAGCCCTTATCAAGCTTTTTTACCGCGGGATTATCATAGGCATAATCAATGGCACTGCGATAAGCGGATACCACGGTGGCCACATAATAGAGGCTTTTCATCCGACCTTCAATTTTAAAGCTGTCTACTCCTGATGCCATCAAGGCGGGAATTTCATCGATCAGGCAAAGATCCTTGGAGTTAAAAATAAAGGAACCGGTGGCATCCTCTTCAATGGTAAAGGCTTCATCGGGCCGGGTTTCTTCAATCAGGTGATACTTCCACCGGCAAGGATGGGCGCAATCTCCCTGATTTGAATTTCGACCGGTCATATAATGGCTTAACAGACATCGTCCCGAATAGGAAATGCACATGGCACCGTGAACAAAGATCTCAATCTCCATTTCCGGAGCCACTTTTTCCCGGATCTCCTGAATTTCAATAAGTCCCAGTTCCCGGGCCAGTACAATCCGCCTGGCACCCTGGGCATGCCAGAATGCCACACTGCGCCAATTGGTATTATTGGCCTGAGTACTGACGGATATTTTTAAGTCAGGAGCTACTTCCTGGACGACAGAAAAAACCCCGGGATCGGCTACAATCACACCGTCAATTCCCAGGTCTTTTAGTTCGCTTACATATTCAGGCAGACCGTCTAAATCTGCATTGTGGGGAATCATATTGAGTGTGACGTAAATCTTTTTATCGCGTTCATGGACATACTTAACCGCCTCGGCCAGAGCGGTCTGATCAAAATTATCGGCCTTTGCTCTGAGCCCAAATTTCTTACCGGCACAATAGACCGCATCAGCCCCATAATGAAGGGCATACCTTAGTTTTTCAAAATTTCCTGCCGGTGCCAAAAGTTCCGGTTTTTTCATGCTGTTTCTCCGTTCTTTTCTTTCCTTGCGCTGCTCTTCGTACTTAATCGTCTTTTTTTAAGCTGATCGCCAAACCGTCACCCAGTGGCAGAATACTGGTAACCAATTGGGGATGGTTGGCGATAGTTTCCAGATACATCCGCATCCGCTTGACAATGGTTATTTTGCGACGAATAACCAGTTCATTACTGGCGATCATGCCTTTGAACAATACATTATCAGAAATCAATAGTCCTCCGGGCTTTAAACACCGCAGACAATCGCCCAGCAAATGGATATAGTGGCCTTTGGCCCCATCCAAAAAAATTAAATCATAGCTTTTATCCAGTACTGCCAGTTTTTCCTGGGCATCCCCAACCATCAGATTAATCTGATGGCTAAGTCCCAGGCTGGCAATATTTTCTTCTGCCTGAACCACCATTTTAAAATTGCGTTCAATGGTATCCACCTGCCCCTGAGGGCCCATCGCTTCGGCAAAGATAGACGCCGAAAAGCCTACAGCTGTGCCAACTTCCAGAACAGTCCTGGTTTTTTTTGCGGCGATTAATAATTCAATGTGTTTTTGAACTTCTTGATGGATAATCGGAATATTATCATCCATAGCTCTTTTTCTGAATGCTTCTATTTGGGGACGATTAGCCGGAATTAATCCTCTAATATAATCCTCGATGTAATCTTTAACAATCTCACTCACTGTCTGGCCTTCATTCTTTTTTATTGGCAACTTCTTTATAGCGCTGGCATATTTCGTTGTCTTAATTAGTTTCCCATATATTTTTCTACGTCTTCTAAATGCTCATCATAGGTTTCATTGAAATAGATCTTTCCCGAATCCATATCGGCAACAAAATATAAATAGTTTGTTTGCGCCGGATTTAAAGCCGCTTCTAAGGAAGTTTCACCAAAGGAGCAAATCGGCCCAAAGGGTAATCCGGTATTGATATAGGTATTATAAGGTGATGAAAACTGCGTTTGCTCGGTTGTTAATACGGCCGTTTTTTCACCCCGGGCATAGTCCACGGTGATATCCGATTGAAGCGGCATGTTCTCGGCAATCCGATTGTAAAACACACTGGCCGCATTGGCCTTATCCTCAACTAATTTTGTTTCTAATTCCACAATAGAAGCCATAATCACAATTTCATCCACGGTTTTATCCATTTTTTTGGTTTGTTTTTGCAGATCCTGATCATAGACCTCCACAAACCGATCCAGCATGGCGGTGACCACTTCTGATGGGTCCGTATTTGGAGAAAAACTGTAGGTATCGGGAAAGAGGTAGCCCTCCAGAGTTCGACTCATCCCGTCTTTTTCAGTCAGGGGAATGCTTCTAAGAAGGGAATATTCTTCCTGATATTCTGCTACTTTTTTTGTTTCTTCGATAAATGCATCCGCATCACATATATTTTTCTCTTCAAATATTTTAGCGAACTCTGAAATATTACGTCCTTCAGGAATCGTCACGGTGGCATCAGCTACGTCCCCTGCTACCAGACGATCAAGTATCTGCTGGGCCGATTCTGCCGGGCTAAAAGCATAGTAGCCGGACTGGATCTGGTGAGCGGTATTCTCTTTTTTGGCCAACATTTCAAAGGCAAAAACATCCCGAATTAAATTATTTTCAGCCAGTAACTCTGCCACATCACTGATAACGGCACCTTGTTCTATTTGAACATAAACAAGCTCTCCGGCTCCCACTGGTTCTAACATTTGTCCGATAAAGTAATTAAAGCTGAACACACCAGTCGCACCAAAGACGACTAATAATAAAAGAATAATGGCAATCAGTTTTCCCGTTTTTTTTCGAGGCGGCTGTCGATTTGTTCCGTTACTCATCCGTTCACCTTCCTTTCCTAAACTGTAAAAAAGAATATAGGACCGCTAGAGGTTGGCACCTATATTCTTTTTAAATCGTTTCTATTTCAATCGTTGTTTAAGCGCCACAGCCTTCATCTTCTGAATCAAACAGTCCCATATCCAAATCAACTGCTTTTGCCATGATATCGGTAATGTCCTGAAAGACTACTGAAAAATACATCTGGGCCTGAAAAAATTCAGCGATTTCAGGGATGCCCATTATGGTATTCGCAATGGCATTATAAGAAGTAATCTGATCTTCTGTCAGTTCATTTCCCAACATTTGGAAGGATTGAATTTCCATTTGCTTACGCATATAATCCTTGGCCATTTCATACTTTTCGGGATCTTGTTCCAGCTTTTCTTTCGCGGCTAAAAAATTCTTATATTCTGTGGATTCCTTGAGTGCTCGTGCCAAATTATTGGCTTCATCATAGACGTTCATCTGTTACTCCTACTTTTAAAATTTTATCGACAACTGCTAACGATATGTATTTCACCAATTGCCATATTAAATTTATACTTCCATCAATATGGGTAGTATCATTGGTTTTCTCTGAGTTTTTGCATAAAGGTATTTAAACAGGCTCTCCCGAATGACATTTTTAATGGAATTCCAGTCAATAATACCCTTTTCTTCACAAGATAGCAAGGCTTTCTTGACTTCTTCGCGGGCGTTATTAATGAGTTCTTCAGATTCTCTTACATAAACAAAGCCGCGAGAGATAATATCTGGTCCCGATACCGCTTTGCCCTTGTGCATGGTACAAACCACAATAAAGAGCCCGTCTTCTGAAAGACGTTTTCGGTCATTGAGAACAATGTTACCAATATCACCGACTCCCAGCCCATCAACCAGAACCGGTTCAGCTTGAGTTTTACCAACAATCTGAACACTGCGTTTATCAATTTCCAGGATATTTCCATTTTCAGCAATCAGAGTTCTTTCCTTTTTAATCCCAACACTTTGTGCTAACTCCACATGCTTCATTAGCATCCGACTTTCCCCATGTACAGGAAGAAAATGTTTGGGACGGACTAGCGTAATCATCAGTTTTAGCTCTTCTTGTCTGGCGTGACCAGAGACATGAATTTCAGCAAATCCGCCATAAACAACATCCGAACCTAATTCCACGAGTTTATTAATAACCTCTGAGACCATTTTTTCATTTCCCGGCACTGCGGAAGCCGAAATGACGACGAGATCTTCTTTTTTTATGGTCAGGTGACGGTGCTCACCCAGTGCCATTCGTCCCAAGGCAGCCATCGGTTCGCCCTGGCTGCCGGTGGTTATGATTACTAATTCTTTGTCTTTGTATTTATTAATGTCTCGCAACTGAACCTGTACATTGGGGGGCATTTTCATGTAACCCAAATCCATGGCCACTTCGCTGACATTTTCCATGCTTCGCCCACAGATAATAACCTTACGGTTATACTCTACCGCAGCATCAATCACTTGTTGGAGGCGATGCACATTAGAGGCAAAAGTCGTAACGATGATTCGTCCTTTAGCGTTTCTGAACAAGTTGAAAAGTGTTGGTCCAACCGTGCTCTCAGATTGGGTAAATCCAGTCCCTTCAACATTGGTACTATCAGACATCAGCAGGTCTACACCTTGTGATCCAATTTTGGCGAATCGCTGCAAGTCGATTACTTCACCACCAATTGGATGATAGTCAATTTTAAAATCCCCGGTGTGGACAACCGTTGCCGCCGCACACTTGATACACAATCCCACGGCATCCGCGATGCTATGATTAACGCGAATAAATTCTACGTTGAACTCACCAATGTCAATCCGATCTTTCGGCTTAACAATAATTCGGGTGGTTTTGGTTAGTAAGCCATGCTCTTTGAGCTTTTTATCAATCAGGCCCATGGTAAATTTCGTGGCATAAATGGGAATGTTAATCTTTCTGAGCAGATAAACAAGTCCGCCAATGTGATCCTCATGCCCATGGGTTATGACAACGCCCTTGACCTTATCCTGATTCTCCAGAATATAATTATAATCCGGCAGCACAATGTCAATTCCGAACATATCGTCATCTGGAAATTTCAGCCCGCAATCCACAAGAATGATGTCATCCTTGTATTCAAATACGTTCAGGTTTTTCCCGATTTCACCTAAGCCCCCCAATGGTACTAATCTCAGTTTATCTTTGTTTTTCTGAGGTTGAGGCTTTCGTCTCGATCGTGAACGGCCCTCCACGCGTTGGGTTTCCGTCGTTATTAAGTTTTTATTTTCAGTCAAATTTAACTCCTTTCGTTATTGCATAACAATCCGAACAGTATCCGTACACCTTAAGTTCGTGATTGATAATCATAAAATCCTTCTTTTCTTCTATTTCTTTTTCCAGAGCTTCCAGGAAATCGTCTTGCATTTCGATTACCTTTCCACATTTTAAGCAGATTAAGTGATGATGCCAGTGTTTTTCATCCAACTCACAGAGTTCGTACCGAGCAAAGCCATCATCAAAATTACGTTTGGTAATGAGTCCCATTTCTTCTAATATTTGCACCGTTCGATAAATGGTCGACATTCCCACATCAGGATTGCGCTGTTTGACACCCAGAAATAACTCTTCAACACTAAAATGCTGCTGCCTAAAGGTCAACAGAACCTCAATGGTAACCAGACGTTGAGGGGTTACTTTGTTCCCTCTTTTTCTGAGTGCATCCACAATTTGTTTTTTGTTATTCATAGTGGTCACACCTCTTTTTAAGTCTTTTCTTAAATAAAACAGTGACAGGCAATGCTCCGATAATTTCTATATTTACTCCATCAATATCACAGGAAAGCGCACGGATCTCTATTCCCAGACTATGACATTGATCCAATAAACGTGAAAATATCGGATCTTTTACTTTGTTTGGTAAAACGCTTTGGCATCATTGCGTTGCATAACAAAAATAACCCCTGTATGGTGCCCTTCCTGATAAGCCCTGATTAAATTCAGCGAGGTGTTTGAAACAAGAAGCTCACTCATGTGACCGCTTGGGCACATGAGCAGCTATCTTTTTTTCCAGGCGTTAATCATTTACTTTGATAAAACGATTCGATCAGCTAAGAAAGCCCGCTAGCAAGGGGCGTTACTCAACTTCACCTTCATCTTCGTCTTCTTCTAAATCATCATATTCTTCGTCCATGATGCGATCGTATTCTGCTTCAATTAAAGCGAATTCTGCTTCATCCTCTACGGGTACCAGAATTTCACCCTCTTCGTCTTCATCGATAAAGAACGCAAATACATCGTCACTTTCTTCGCCTTCTGTTAAAAGCACATATGTCTTTTCACCCAGAGGAAAGGAGACTTCTAAATCAAACTCTCGTGCAACGCCATTTTCATCTTCTAAAATTATTTTTTCTTCCATATCAACTTCACTTTCAATTTTATTTTTCGCTCATAATCTTTAAATTATACCTTTTTATGCTTAAAGAATCCATTATTATGAATTATTTAACGGCCCGGTCCATGTAAGACTGGAGAATGATCTGAGCTGCCAGCATATCAATATAATCTTTGCGGTTCTCCCGGGAAACATTTCCTTCGATCAACACTTTTTCCGACCAGGATGAGGTTAAACGCTCATCAATATAGATGATTTCGATATTTAGCCGTTTTTTTATAAATTGACAAAAATTCACTGTTTTCCGGGTCTGAGCGGATTCTGAACCGTCCATGTTCAGTGGCAGACCAGCTACCACCTTTTTAATCTCATATTTTGCAATGAGATTCCGAAATGCTTCTAAATCATCATCCCGGGTCTTTCGTTTGAGGGTCATGACCCCCTGGGCCGTAATCTGCAACGGGTCCGTTACAGCAACCCCAATCCGTTTGTCACCAACATCAATTCCTAAAATTCTTTCCATTCATTATCCCATCTTATTGTTATGACTGTATTAAATTACTTTGATGCAAAAGTCTTTACAGACGGAACCACAGTAGCCGCAAAGCACACAGTTTTCCTGTAAAACGGTGGCTTTTCCGTTAACTAAGGTTAACGCCTTGTGGTTGCAGCGTTTGAGACATTCTCCACAGCCGGTGCACCAGTCACTGATATGTAGTCTCTTTGGAGCACTGGAAACAGCCACTTCCAAAGCGTCTGGTATGGTCTCGCCGTTAAATTTTTTGACATTATACCGCACTTCATTAATCGATTGAACCCCAATCGCAATGGCGTCCAGATCTGCCAGGTTCAAGACATACTCAAAACTGGCCTGTTTCTGAGAGAGCAGATTACCACCGCCTAGCGGCTTCATGCCGTAAACGCCCTTCCCAGACCTTTTTGCCTGGTGGATGGCCGCCGCCATTTCTTCGGTAGTTCCATCTTCAATACCAATGCCGGTTAAATTAATCAGCGGATGAATCACATCCAGCTCAGAAAACAGATTTGCCCCATAAACACCTTCTATCCGATGAGTGGAAATGCCGATGGCTCTTACTTTTCCCGCTTTTTTTGCGGCAATCAGCGCTTCAATGGCTTCCCAGTGGCCTTCAATGGTTTTTTTGCTTTCCTGTTCGTGGAGCAGGTAAAGATCAACATAATCCCGCCCCAGTTCCGAAAGGGCCCGATGCAAGCTGCTCAGAACACCCGCTGCTGTATAATCATAGGATTTTGTCGCAATCACCACATCCTGTTGCATCTGGATCGCCGCACGCAGATGATCGTAATTATTGTACAGATCCGCCGTATCAAAAAAATTAACACCACAATCCAAAGCCGCCGCGATAATTTCCCGACTTTCTAAAAGAGTTTTGTTTTTCTGGAGCGGCCCAATCGTCAAACTGCCAAAGCACATCCGCGAGACCTTGATTCCAGTATTACCCAGGGTATTTAATATCATCTTCTAATCATTTCCTAACCACAAGCGTTATGTGTACAGATTAACAATTGATCGGTACGGTGACTAAACACCAACTTCTACAATCAAAACTCCATCTGCCCGTCGCCATACCAAAACTAAAATAGGACTGCCTCGGTTGAGACAGCCCCAAATTATCAGCCTACTAAATACTTTTTAAGTAACGTCGAACAAGTTCCTCGAGCAACTCATCCCGTTCAATTTTCTGTATGGCGTTTCGCGCTTCTCTGTGACTTGTGATATAGGTCGGATCTCCTGACATGACATAACCTACAATTTGATTGACAGGGTTATACCCTTTTTCAACTAGAGCCTTATGTACATTGCGCATCACTTCGTCGATCTTCTGAGACTTTTCGCTATCGACCTCAAACATAATGGTTCCTCGATCAATCACCGTATTTTCTCCCATTGTCATCTGACCTCCTTCACAATCAATTTATATCATTTTAACCCAAAGATAAAGAAAAGACAAGTCAAATGATGTAATTTTTCATTTTATTAATCAATTAATTCAACTGCTCCCGAATGCATGCCTCTCCCTTTGACAGTGATTCAGCCAATTTTTCCGGAAGTTTCCCCCCAGCCTGCGCCATATCCGGGCGTCCACCACCGCCTCCGCCAGCTATTGTCGCCACTTCTTTAATGACTTTACCCGCATGGAAGCCGCGTTTAACGATATCCGGAGTCGCTGTTGCAACAAAATTAACCTTGCCATCTAAGGCACTCCCCAACAGTACAATTCCCGATCCCATTCGGTCTTTTAGTAAGTCTCCAATGGTTCTAAGCTCTTCCATCGGCATTTTCTCAACGTCAGCAATGGTAACCTGAACGCCACTGATGATCACCATTTTCTGATGGATATCCATTATCGCATTTCCGGCCGACTTCTGTTTTAGTTCAGCGATGGTGCGTTCTTTTTGTTTGTTGATTTCAGCTAATTCCATTACTTTTTCAAGCAATTGATCCGGATTTGTTTTCATCAAATTGGACACTTCAACCAGAGTATCATCCATTTTTTCCACCAGATGCCAGGCATTAAAACCGGTTGCCGCTTCAATTCGTCGAACCCCAGCAGCAACACCACCTTCACTGATAATTTTAAAGAGACCGACTTTAGCAGAATTGCTGATATGACAGCCACCGCAAAGCTCGGTACTAAAGTCACCAACTTTGACAACACGGACAATTTCACCGTACTTCTCGCCAAATAAAGCGGTCGCTCCCAATTCTTTGGCTTGATCAATGTTGGTCTCAAAAATAGATACATCATAGGCCGCTAAAATCGCTGCGTTGACAATGTCTTCCACCTGTCGTTTTTCCTCCCGGGTCATGGCCTGGAAATGGTTAAAGTCAAAACGCAACCGGTCGGGAGATACAAATGACCCCGCCTGCTCCACATGGTCGCCTAAAACCTGTTTCAGGGCTTTTTGCAATAAGTGAGTCGACGTATGGTTCCGCTGAACGGCATCCCGTAAGTCTTTGTTGACTTCTGTAATGACACTCTCCCCTACCTTAAAGGTTCCTGACTTCACGATACCCGAATGAATATGTCGGCTTAGGCTGCCTTTTTTACAATCCCTGATTTCAATTAAGCCATCGCCTTTTTGAATGATCCCATGATCCCCGGTTTGGCCTCCACTTTCGGCATAGAACGAGGTCTGATCCAACAGTACCAGTACCTCATCGCCAGCTTTTGCTTCGTCCACCAAGGCTTCATTCACATAGAGCCCTAAGATGGTGCCTTCCGCTTCCAGATTGTCATAGCCGACAAAGGTATTGACGGCATCCGGTCCCAAAGGATTAAAGGGATCATCAGCCCATACTGCTAAATCGCTATTGAGGCGATCCTGTCGGGCTCGGTCCCGCTGTGCCTGCATTTCTTTTTCGAAGTCTTCCGCGATAATGGTCAGGCCCCGTTCTTCAACAATTTCTCTGGTTAAGTCATAAGGGAATCCATAGGTGTCGTAGAGTTTAAATGCCCCACCGCCCGGGAATACTGTTTCTTCCATTTCGATAATTTTATCCAGTTCTTTATTTAACAGTGCCAAACCTTGATCGATGGTTTCTTTAAAACGTATTTCTTCAATGCGGATCAGTTTTTGAATGAATTCCTGTTTTTCGCGTAGTTCAGGATAAGCCCCTTCAGAAACCCGGATGGCTTCTTTAGCGACATCATAAAGGAAAAGATCCTTGATACCCAATAATTTTCCATGCCGAACGGCCCGGCGAAGCAATCGTCGCAACACGTAACCGCGGCCTTCATTTCCTGGCATCACGCCATCAGCAATCATAAAGGTGACACTGCGGATATGGTCTGTAATAACTCGGATCGAAATATCGTCCTGAGGATCATCGCCATAATTTACCCCCGCTTTTTTACAGATATAGTTGAGTACATGGCCAACCGTATCAATCTCAAAGATGGTACCCACACCCTGCATCACAACAGCCAGACGTTCTAATCCCATACCGGTATCAATATTGGGTTTTGGTAAGGGGTTATAGTTACCCGCTTCATCTTTATCAAACTGGGTGAAAACCAAATTCCAGAATTCAACATAACGGTCACAGTCGCAACCAACACTACAGGTGGGGCTGTCACAGCCGTATTCTTCACCCCGGTCGAAATAAAGCTCGGAACAGGGGCCACAGGGGCCCAATCCATGCTCCCAGAAATTGTCTTCTTTTCCCAGTCTCACAATTTTTTCTTTGGGTATTCCCACGTCTTCATTCCAGATTTGAAAGGCTTCGTCATCATCCAGATAGATCGTGATCCAGATTCTATCTTCCGGTATTTCCATCACTTTGGTACAGAATTCCCAGGCCCAGGGAATGGCTTCTTTTTTGAAGTAATCACCAAAGGAAAAGTTACCCAGCATTTCAAAAAATGTGCCGTGTCTGGCTGTTTTCCCGACATTTTCAATATCCGGGGTACGAATACACTTCTGACAGGTGGTGATCCGATTTCTTGGCGGTATTTCATCACCGGTAAAATAAGCTTTTAGCGGTGCCATCCCCGAGTTAATCAATAACAGGCTCTTGTCGTTAATCGGCACGAGTGGAAAGCTGTTTAATCGCAGATGTCCTTTTTCTTCAAAAAACGCTAAATATTTCTCTCTGATTTCATTTAATCCTAATGGTTTCATTTTTTCTCCTTATTGCATTTTTAATTTTTAGTTGTGCGTACTTGATACTTCTCGGTGTCTATAAAAAACAAAAAATCCCCTGCAAGTCTGCAAGGGACGGTTTAATCCGCGGTACCACCCAAATTAGCTGCAATATAATTGGCAACTCACTTTATTAATAACGGTTTCCCGACTGAAAATACTCAATGAACCTCTCATTTAATCTTTCTTCCCAGCTGCTCGAACGGGGCAACCCTAAACTAACTTTAAAAGACTCTCAGCCGTGTCTCTCTCTCTGTGATTGTTATTTTTAGAGCCTTCGTTCTCAATGCATTTTTATATTAACCTATGATAGATGATTATATTAATTCCATATTTAAATGTCAATCCTTTTTTGGTCAGTAGCGTCTTTTGATGCAAAGATGGAAATAATATACCCGGCAATTACCTTAATGGTTCCCGCCATCGGCACCGCCATAATCATTCCCACGCCTCCAAACATAGCCCCAAAAAAGAAGATCGAAAAGATAATAAACACCGGATGAAGACCGACATTTCCGGACATCAGTGCCGGTGCCAGAAAATTACCACAGATCACCTGAACCACCCCAATAACGATTAGCATCGGAATAATCAGTAGTGGATTAATAAACAGTACCAGTACTACAATCACAAAACTACCTACCGCTGGTCCAAAATAAGGAACCATGGTTGTGACCCCGGCAATAACACCAATAATACTTGCGTAAGGCAAATCCAGAGCAAAGGCTCCAATCCCGGTTGCAATCCCAGCGATCAGGGATGTCAGACCTTGACCCTTGATAAAACCACCAATAACCAGATCGATGTCACAGCACATTTTAAGCATGCTGTTGCGATAATATAGTGGCACCAGATACATGATCCCCTTGATAAAGAGTTCCTTATCCATCAGCAGAAAAATAGTGACTAATGGCACGATAATGATATTCATCACCTGGCCGCTATTTTGTAGAATGGCATTTGATATCCCCTGGAGTGCCGTTGCAAACCCCTGGATTACATTTCCCAGAACCTGTTCCAGGTTAAAAAACTGGGTAATGTCATATCCGGTAAAATTCGAAATATAGTCCGACAAATTAGTGATATAGGTCTGGGTTTGTGTCACAAAGTTTGGAATGCTTCTGATCATACTGGCAATATTGGTAATCAAACTGGGAACAAAGCTCATAAAGGCGCCAATCACCAGTGCCAATACCGAAAAGAAAACAATTAGAACCGCCGCCCCCCGATCTAAACCTTTATCTTCAAGATTTCTAACCAGCGGGTTAAGCAAATAAGCCAGGACAATGGCAAAGAAAAATGGTGCAAACATGCCCGAAAGCGTTGGCCAGATAAAAAAGCAAACCGCACCAATTAAAACAACGACGATGAGATTGAGAACTAGTAGTCTTTTTTTGTTTGAAGAATTGTCCATCTATTTTACCCCCAGAAGTTTATTGGCAATTCCGGTGCCCTGTTCTTTAAATCCCAAATCGTACATATCTTTTTCATAATAAAGCACCTGATCTTTATACGTAAGTTCTTCGGCTGGAATAATCGCAAAGCCGTGATCGATATCATCAAAAAAGCTTCTGGAAATTTCGTATTCTGTAATGGCAAATGTTCCTTCTTCAATGGTCGCATTAACAACATGACCAAATGACTCCTTATTTTTATCCACCACCGGATAATCCATCAGTGGAAACGCCTCATCGAGATAGTCTTTCACTTTTTGGCCTTTTGCTTTAATAATGACTTTTTCACTCTCGATTACCAAACGCTTATAATTAACATCCAAAATATTTTCCGGTTTAAAAAACTGAGCCTTTGAGAAAACCCCACCGGGATTGATCACCAAGTATCTAATGACATGATTCACCACTACCAGACTCTTGACCAATCCATGCCGTCGCCCATTCTTTTTCGAAACGACTTCTACATTGAGCAAAATATTCGCCTTCATTTCGTGTTCCTTTCATTTTCTGTCATATCCATATCTTACCCTATTCTTTTTTTTATAGCAACGTTGTTTTTTATTTGTAGTGTCAAAAAAACGCGGTTTCCCGTTAACAGAAACTGCGTTTTTTAATTTATTATGCTTGATACTATTTTTTATTGTGCTTTTTTATTGTGATAGTCCTCAATCGCCGCTTGAATGGCCTCAGCGGCCAAGACCGAACAATGTATTTTTTCGGCTGGCAATCCCCCCAAAGCGTCAACCACATCCGAATTTTTGAATTTTCCGGCTTCTTCAATGGTCTTGCCGATAATCATATCGGTTGCCATACTGCTACTGGCAACGGCTGCACCGCATCCAAAGGTTTTAAAAGACGCATCTTCAATGACGCCGTCATCATTAATTTTCAGGAAGATTTTCATGATATCGCCGCAAGCCGGGCTGCCAACCTGACCAATACCATTTGCACCTTCAATCTCGCCCACATGTTTAGGACAGGTAAAGTTCTCCATTACTACATCTGTATAGTCCATCTTAATTTCTCCTTAGTTATATTTTTTTATACTTAATGGTGGTGATGATCGGCTTTATCAAAAACAGCATCATCAATCGGACAATCAGCATTAATCGGTGACATTTTGCGCAACCGTTCAATAATCTGGATTAGATTGTCAACCACATAATTGATATCCTCAATCGTTGTTTGCTTCCCAATAGTGAGTCGCAACGATCCATGGGCGATTCCCGCCGGCAAACCAATCGCCAGTAACACATGCGATGGATCCAGGGAACCCGATGTACAGGCCGAACCGCTAGAACCTGCTACGCCAATAATGTCCAAACTGAGCAGGATCGATTCTCCTTCGATGTAATCAAAACAGAAATTCGCATTTCCTGGCAGCCGCTTTTCCGGATGTCCGTTTAAACGAACCTGTGGGATATTGTCCATCACGCCTTTAATTAAAAGATCTCTTAATTTTTTCATATGGGCGGCATTTTCTACCAGATGTTCTGTTGCCATCTCGGCCGCTTTTCCAAAAGCTACAATTTCGGCCGTATTTTCTGTTCCGGCTCGTTTTTTTCGTTCCTGAGCACCGCCGTGGATTAAATTGTCAATCGGTACTCCTTTTCTAATAAAAAGAGCGCCAATCCCTTTAGGACCATATATTTTATGAGCCGATATGGACAGTAAATCGACATTTAAATCCTTAACATCAACGGGAATATTGCCCAGTGCCTGAACCGCATCGGTATGAAAAATAATCCCTTTTTCCTTAACAATTTCACCGATTTCTTTGATCGGTTCAACGGTTCCAATCTCATTGTTGGCAAACATAATGGTGACTAAAATAGTATCTTCACGGATCGCATTTCGCAAATCATCCAGTGATATCAGCCCATCTTGATCGACCGGCAGATAGGTTACTTCAAATCCCTGTTTTTCCAGGTATTCACAGGTATGAAGCACCGCATGATGCTCAATGGTTGAGGTAATAATGTGTTTCCCCTTGGCCTGATTTTTCATGGCTATGCCTTTTATCGCCCAGTTGTCCGCCTCTGATCCGCTTCCGGTAAAATAAATTTCCCGAGGATCAGCATTAATGGCATTGGCAATCTGGATTCTGGCGGCCTCAATGCTTTTCTTTACCCCTCTCCCTTCGGCGTACACTGAAGAAGGATTCCCAAAATATTCGGTGAAAAATGGTAGCATGGTTTCAACAACTGCTGGATCAACCGCTGTTGTTGCTGCATGATCTAAATAGATTCGTTTCATAAGTTATACCTCTTTCTCTTTATTTGCTTAGTAAGTCCTGTAATGATCGATTATCGATAATATTGCTGATACTATCACTAATATCTTTCCATAACCCTCTGGTTACACACTCCGGCGATTTTGCACAAACCTGTCTGCCACCGCCATCAATGCATTCCGCCAATTCAATGGGCCCTTCAAGGGCTCTGATGATTTCACCAACGGTAATAGCGCTGGGATCCCGAGCTAAAACATAACCACCCCGGGCACCTCTGATACTTTTTACCAAGCCGGCATTTTTCAGGCTGGAAAAAAGCTGTTCCATATATGAATCTGAAAAACTCTGTTTTTCGGCAATTTCTTTAATTGAAACCGGACCATCTCCGTATTGAAGCGCCAGTTCTACCATGGCCAATACACCATATCGTCCTTTTGTTGAAAGTCTCAAGTGTTTAACCCTCCCTGGATTATTTCCGAGTATTCCACCGGGATTTAATGTCATTATAGCACGAAATCAGAATTTTTCAATAGGTAAACTTAAAAAATTTCTAATTAAAAAAATCCCAACCTCCAGAAATAATCCGGAGATTGGGATTTTAAAAAGTCAATTCTTATTTTTCGTCGTTGTTGTCTCCGAAAAGACCATCGAACAAGTTACCGAATGAATCCCCAAGGGTTACATTGGCGGTTTCTTCGTAAACTGTTTTATTTCGATTGTTATTGCTATTATGACTTTGTTGCGGTCTGCGGTTTCGATCGCCACCACCATAATTGCTAGTTCTATCACGATCGCCAGATCCAGCATTGCTACTATTGCTGCTTCTTGGTGTTGGAGCAGGACGAGCCGGTGCTTCTTCGGTTGCTTTTTTACTTAAGCTGATTTTTTCTTTTTCAGCGTTAATTCCGATGATTTTTACCGTTAAGACATCACCGGTGTTTAAAACTGCAGCAACAGACTCAACCCGGTTGTAGCTAATTTCAGAAACATGAATCAAGCCTTCAACGCCTGGAATCACTTGAGCAAAGGCACCAAAATCTAAAATATTAGTGATCGTCACTTCAACTTCATCATCAACATTGTATTTAGCAATGAAATCATCCCAAGGGCGATCCAATAATGCCTTAACACTTAATTTGATTTTTTTGTCTTCTTCATTTTTAGCGATAACCTTGGCTTCAATTTCCTGGCCTTTTTCAATGATGTCTTTCGGCTCATTGATTTTTTCCCAGGTCAGATCTGATCGATGGACAAAGCCATCAATGCCTTCAAGATCGACAAAGATTCCGAAATTAGTAATGGTTTTAACCACACCTTTAACAATATCATCGACGTTTAATTCTTCAAAGCGCTTTTCTTTCATTTCTTTTACTTGTTCCCGACGTTCTTTCATATCTTTTTCAAGAATAATTTTCTGGGAAAGAATCGCACGACGTCGTTTTGGGTTGTAATCAATAATGATGCCCTTAACTTTTTCGCCAATTAAGGTGTTTAAGTCTTTAACGTAACGCACATGATATTGTGAAGCAGGCATATAAATATCTGTAAATCCAATATCGACAATTAAACCATTTCCAGAAATATCTTTGATTGTTCCTTCTAAGACTGTTTTATTATCAAAGGCGTCACTTAACTGTTTTTGTACGAGACGGTTATCATATTTGATTTTTGAAAGTTTTACATTTCCTGAACCTTCATTTAAATCAGTAACGATACACCAAACTTTGTCTCCTAATTGTACAAGTTCAGATAATACCTCATCGCTTTTCCATGTGAAATCATTCTTTTTGATGATACCATCTGCTTTGTAGCCAATGTTTAAGATCACTTCATCTTCAGCGATGTGAATCACTTCGCCTTCAATTTCAGCACCTCGACGAATTGTTTTTAATGATTCTTCAATTTCTGCTGCGAAATCAAAATTAGCATCATCATATTCGTCTTTTTCAATGGTTTCCACCACTTCCTCAACTACAACAGTTGGCTGTTCTTCAGTCGCCACTTCCGCGACCACGTTTTCCTCAGCAATTTTGTTTTGCTCTTCCATACCTTCCAATACCTCCTTAACGATCCAATCCGGTGTTGATGCCCCTGCGGTAATACCAATCTTCTGATAGTTTCTTACTTCAGCGAGATCTAAGTCCCGGATGGTTTCTATGTGACAAGTTTTTGCGCAATGGGATTTACAGATATCCGCCAGTTTTTGCGTATTCGAACTGTGGTATCCACCAATTACGATCATATATTCTACTTCTTTTGCAGTTTTCGCTGCCGCTGCTTGTCTTTCAGCGGTGGCACTGCAAATAGTATTAAATATAACTACTTCATTGACTCTTGACCTGATCGCATCACAAATTTCATTGAATTTGGATTCGATGATGGTGGTCTGAGCCACGATACATATTCTATCATAACTTTCAATATTTTCCAACTGATTTATATCATTAATTATTAAAGCTTTATTTTGACACCAGCCATTTGCTCCAATCACCTCCGGATGATTTTTATTTCCCACAATAACAATCTGATAACCGGCAACATCATAACTTTCAACCTTTTTCTGAACTGCCCGGACAAAGGGACAGGTGGCATTGATGATTGGGAGTCCCTTTTTTTTAATCGCTTCAATGGTTTTCTTGCCAACCCCATGGGAGCGAAGGATGATACAGCCGGTTTCTAAATTATCAACATCGTCGTCTTCAATTATTACCACGCCCTGATTCGTTAGACGTCTGGTTTCCTGGGTGTTGTGGCTAATCGGCCCTAAGGTATAAATGTTTTGTTGGCCCGATTCGATGGTATCCTGGACCATTTTCATGGCATTTTCGATTCCAAAGCAGTAGCCAGACTTATCGGCAATGATTACTTCCATTTTAACCTCACGTCAATTCTAAAGCATAGACCGTATCCATGATCTTTTCGCTTAACTGCCTAGTTTCTTCTTCAGACAGTTTTTTGCCATAGTATTCTTCCAGATAAACAGGCTTGCCAATAATAATCTCTATTTTACTTCTGAATCGGTATTTTCCTTTAATGTGCACCGGAACAATCGGTGCTTTCGTCTTAATGGCAAAGACGACAAAGCCGCTGGCGGGAGGTGTCCGATCTTCCGGATTGACGCGATGTCCTTCCGGAAAAATACCCAGCAGCTTGTCTTCCTTGAGAATTTTCAAGGAAGTCTTAATCGTCTCCACAGCTACCTTTTCGCGATTAACCGGAAAGGCGTTCACTTTTTTGAAAAACCATCGCAGAAGCGGATTCTTAAACAATTCCGCCTTGGCCATATAATGAATATCCCGCGGTGTTGCAAATGCAATCACCACCGGGTCAATATTACTGATGTGATTGGGACAGATCAGAGCTCCGCCGGTTTCCGGGATGTTTTCCCTACCGGTAATTGTGATCCGAAAGAGAATTAAACTAATGAGATAAGCTATGAAACGACCAATTTTATAAATCATCGACAAGCCTCGTCAATATGAATTTTCATTTCTTCATATACTTCTTCAATGCTCTTCCCCGTTGTGTCAATGACAATCGCGTCCGCGACCTGCACCAATGGACCTTCTAACCGATTTTTGTCATTACTATCGCGGTCTTCAATTTCATTTTTTATCTCTTCCAAGGCTTTCCCATTGCCCTTTTCGTCCAATTCTTTTTTTCGTCGCTGTGCCCGTTCCAAAACGTCAGCATCCAGAAAAAACTTAAGGTCAGCCTCCGGCAATACCACCGAACCGATGTCTCTTCCATCCATAACCACCCCATGGTCTTTTGCGTATTCCCGCTGCTGAGCGACCAGCAGATCCCGGACCTCTTTAATCCTGGCCACATCGGAGGTATGGCGGGAAACCAGAGGCGTCCGGATCTCCCAGGTAACATCTTTATCATTACAGAACACCTGATTGCCTTCAAACCGGATCACGGTTCCCCGGGCAATTTTTACAATATCGGCCGCGTTATCAAAGCGGTCACCCATCTGATTTAACACACAATGGGCAATGCAGCGATACATGGCGCCCGTATCCAGATAGGTCATCTGATAGGCTGCTGCTATTTTTTTTGCTATGGTACTTTTTCCTGCTCCGGCAGGACCATCAATGGCAATTTGCATCTTACTCTCCCTCATCCAACTTTACAAACACTTATTCAACGGCGTTTCCGGCCAGCCAGCCCGTGGAAACAGCAATTTGGATATTGTAGCCACCGGTCAGCGCGTCCACATCCAGCATCTCTCCTGCAATATAGAGATTTTTAACCCGTTTTGATTCCATCGTTCCTGGGTCTACTTCTTTTACATTCACACCGCCAACGGTGATGATGGCTTCGTTAAAATCCCGCAGCCCGGCAATGCCAATCTTTAACTGTTTAAAACACGCTACCAACTTATTCCGCTGTTCTTTGGTAATTTGGTTAACCTTTGCTACCGGATCAATCCCGGACAGATCTACCATGACCGGAATCATTTTTGCTGGTAATAGGTCACCCAGGGCATTTCCGAAATCCTTATTCTGATATTTAAGAAAGTCCCGCTGAATCCGGGCATCCATTTGTTCCATACTTAAAGCCGGTTTTAAGTCCAATTCCAGACTGTAATCTTTTATGTCGCCGCTCATATCAGAGCTAAGTGATAAAACTAGCGGTCCGGATATGCCAAAATGGGTGAACAACATCTCACCTAACATTGATTTGACCTTCTTTTGGCCCTTGGGTGTTTTTTTAGACAGGGTTAAGGTCACATTTTTGAGTGACAACCCCTGGAGATCGCGGGGCCAGTCTTCTTTGGTATTAATGGGGACCAGACCGGGAGCCAGAGATGTGATTTCATGACCATATTTCTTTAAGATCTTAAACACATTGCCATCTGAACCGGTGGACGGATAACTCTTTCCACCCGTCGCCAGAATCACCGCATCGTAATTTCTTTTTTCTCCATTTTCGAGGAGGATCCCGTTAATGTTATTATTCTCAATTAAAAGGCCGGTTATTTTCGTATTTAAATGAACCTGGCAGCGATTGTGTTTCAATGCCATTTTAAAGGCTCCAATCACATCGCTAGATTTATCCGAAACCGGAAACACCCGATCCCCCCGTTCTATTTTTAAGGGCACCCCATTTTTTTCCAGGAAGGCCATAAAATCGGTATTAGTATAGGAATAAAGAGCACTATACAAAAAACTGTGGTTATGGACGATGTTGTCAAAATAATCGCTGATATCAACCGCATTGGTCAGATTACAGCGACCCTTTCCGGTGATATATAGTTTTTTTCCCAGCTTTTCATTGCTGTCGAACAAATCAACCCGATGTCCTTTTTCTGCCGCTGCCACCGCTGCCATCATGCCGCCGGGGCCGCCTCCAATTACTGCTATCCTACTCATTGATTACGCTTTTGTCCTTTCATGAACTAATTTTCCAATTCATCATCATCGCCAGTATAGATATAATGTTCTCGCCATATTTCTTCAAGTTCATTAAAGGTCTCTTTTGTTTTTCCGATATTCCTCAAACCCACTGAAATCACCAGCGCGTTGATCAGCGAAAGCGGGGCCACCAGGGAATCCACAAAGGAGTAAACATTGCTTTTGGCAATCAACCGATGTTTTGTAAACACATTGATGGGGGCATTTTCATTATCCGAGATTGTAATAATTTTTACCCCTTTGTCCTTTAAAAATTCAACCGCTTCATAAGTTTTTTGGGCATAACGCGGAAAACTGATGGCAATGACCACATCTTCTTCAGTGACGCGAATCAAATGCTCATAGATATCGGAAACCCCATAATTGACAACCCGGACATTATCCAGGATCAGATTAAGATAATAACCCAAATGCTCCGTTAACAAGGTGGTGGTCCGAAAACCAATGATAACAACCTTGCGGGCATCTAAAATCAAGTCGATGCAAGATTTAAAAATCTCATAGTCAAACTCCTCAAAAGTCGCATTGATATTTGACAAATCTGATTTTAAGACATTATGAACGGTTTCCTGTAGGGCCTTTTCTTTTTGTTCGTTTTTCAAGGTCATGTCAATGCGTTCAATGGTCGTCAGCTTGCTGTTAATTTCATTTCGTATTGCCCGCCGGAATTCCGGATACCCTTCATAACCGAGTGTAACCGAAAAACGAACGACGGTCGCTTCGCTGACCCCAACACTTTTAGCCACTGTCGCCGCCGACATTTCTGAAACACTTTCATAGTGACTCAGCATAAAGTCGGCAATCAATTTATGAGATTTACTCAGCTTTGCATAACACTTCTTAATTGCTGAAAAAATATCGCGGCTTTCTTTTACACTTGAAACGTCTTTCATCTTTACCTCGTTCTCTGGATAATAATCAATGTGGGCGGGGATTCCCGGTTTAGCGTGTGAAAATGATGAGCAGCAAAAGGCGCTTCCAACGTCTCACACCACCTGATTACCGCCTGAGATTCCAGCATTCCCTCGGGGTGACCCGGATAAAGGCAGAGGGTCATTCGTCCACCAGAAGTCAGTAAAGACAAGGCTCCCTGAAGCGCTGCCAGAGTTGATTCAACCTGGGTAGTAATTGTCTGATCACCGCTGGGCAAATAGCCAAGGTTAAACATGATCGCCTTGACCGTTTGTTCCCCAACAGCCGCCGCTTTTAATGTCGTTACCATCAATTCGTGACTTTGATGAATCAGGGTAACCTGATCGTCGCAGCCGTTTTTTTTAAGGATATCTCGGGTTTGTTGCAAAGCTGCCAGCTGAATATCAAAGGCAAAAACCCGTCCGGTTTCGCCGACACATTGGCAAAGAAAGAGGGTATCCTGACCCGTTCCAGCAGTCGCATCAACGACACGATCACCCCGGTTAATGATCGGTCTTAAAAATTCGCGGGCCAGGTCGGTAACCCGCAACGGTTTATTTTTCACTGCAGCCTGCACAAGGCTTGAAAAATTCGCCGCTGAAGGCTTTATGAATCAAGACATCCCCTGATTCGATAAATTCATGTTCTTTGAAGTAGCTTGCAAATTCACCGGTGGCACCTGCTACAGTTATCGATATACATCCATCTTCAGCCATTTTATAAAGCAGCGTTCTGATTATTCCATCAAAAATAGCCATGCCCTGATCGCCCTTCACGGTCATGATCATCTCGTAAATATCAACCTGTTCTGCCCCATAAAAAAAACGCACCGCACCCAGAATTTCAGATTTGGCTGTATCCTCGGCCACAATGTACAAGTCCCGTTCTTTTTCTTTTTCTGGGAACAATGCCTGAATTTGACTAAAATCTTTTGGAAATCCTATCTTTACCATTTCTTTTCTCCTTTTAAATAAATAATTTCGTCATTATTTAAATACCGCCATTCACCCGGCTTTAAACGCCCCAAGGTCAGATTTCCCATGGCTACCCGCTTTAAATCAATAATCGGGTGGCCCATTGCGGCACACATTTTACGAATCTGTCTTTTCTTGCCTTCGTGAATCCGCATTTCCAGCAAACTGGTATCCCGATCCATTTTTAAAATCTTAATAGCTGCCGGGGCGCTGCGGTAATCCTCGATCACCATACCATGGCGGAAAGATTCCAGACTGTTTTCATCCGGACAACCTTTAACCCGACCCACATAGGTCTTTTCAAACTCATGACTGGGGTGAGTCAAATAGAAGGTCAGGTCACCGTCATTTGTCAGTAACAGTAGCCCTTCCGTATCCATATCCAATCGTCCAACGCTATAAAGCCGCTCGTTTATCGGTACCAGATCCAGTACCCGCTGGCGACCATGGGTATCTTCAGAAGTTGATACAACCCCTTTGGGTTTATTAACCATGATATATACTTTTACGGCTTCGTTTAATTTTTTCCCCGAGACGATAATTTGATCTTTTTTAGGATCAACCGGAAAACCCGGTTCGTAAATGGTAACACCGTTGATCCTAACCACTCCCGCCTTAATCAGTTCTTCCGATTTTCGCCGCGATGCGACCCCGCATTGAGCCATATATTTTTGAATTCTCACTGGGCGGCCTCCAATATTTGGGCCTCTCCCATGGTTTTTTTTAGCATCTCGGCCAATTGTTCTTCATTGGCGGTGTCTTTGTTTTCTGATTGATGATTGAGCAACTCCAGATTAAAACTTTCCTGTTTGCCCTGCGAAAAAACCTCAAATTCCGGTATCTCTTTGAGACTTGTGAAGCCCATGGTTTTTAAAAAGGCATTGGTTGTTTTATAGAGAATCGGCCGTCCCGGGGCTTCCAGACGACCACTGTCACAAATCAGTCCCCGATCCAGCAAGCGCTGAATGGCACTGCTGGAACTTACTCCTCTGAGTTCATCAACGGCCAACCGGGTAACGGGCTGGCGATAGGCAATAATCGCCAGGGTTTCGAGTGCCGCCCGGGATAAACCGGTTTTTTCCTGATGCCTGGTAATTTCTTTGATATACCCGTAATAGTCGGGTTTTGTGGAAAGCTGATAGGTATCCTTAATCTGAACCAGACGAATACCACGTGCTTTTGATTGATAATCCTGTTTAAGTATTTCCATCGCGAACTGCACTTCCGATACCGGTTTATCCAGGCATCGACACAGTTCGGTCATGGAAACCCCTTCTCCAGCCCCAAAAAGAATGCCTTCGATGATCCCAGCCAGTTCATCACTGTTCATTGTTGTCCACCTCCTGTTGAATCTGAAAATCTATAAATACCCGATTTTGAAGCAGCCGCAAACCACTGGTCTTAACCATTTCCAAAAGTGATAGCAGGGTTACCACCACCTCTTCCCGGGATATATCCGGCCGGAGCAGCTCTGAAAAGCTGACCCCGGCGGTTCCGGCTTGAACCAGAACCGCGGTTATTTCAGCGATTTTTTCTTCAATGCTGAACAATTCCCGAATAATCTTCTGCGGTGGCGCGATTGCCTCCAATTCTTCCTCTTTCTGAAACAACAGCCGTTTAAAGCATTGTTCAAGCGAATAGGGATCGATGACCAGAGGCACTTCTTCGGTATTCTGAGGGATGTACTCCGGATCTCTATAGATGGCGCAGCGCTCAACCTGTTCCCGGGTTTGAAAATATCGACTGATCTCTTTAAAAATCTTATACTCAACCAATTGACGAATCAGTTTTGCCTTAAGATCTTCTGGGTCTTCCTGCTCATCTTCATTTTTAGGTAGCAATGCTCTGGCCTTAATTTCGAGCAGTCTGGCGGCCATCACAATAAATTCACTGGCGACATCCATATCCATATCCTGCCAGGTTCTAATCTGCATTAGATAGTGATTCGTAATCGTTGCAATGGGAATATCGTAAATATCGATCTTGCTTTTCTGGATTAAATTGATTAATAGGTCGAGCGGCCCTTCATAGCCATCCAGACTCACTGCATATGCCATAAGCTAAGACCAGATCAGATTAAAAATTGGCAGTAGTATTGCTGAAAACAAATTCACAATGCCATTAATTGCAGGATTGATAATAATTCCCAACAAACCGGTAAAAGCCAAAATAAAGATCGCAATCATACCGTAGCGCTGATACTTATAGTAGGTCATCAGTGCTTTAGGCGGTAAAAACAAGACCAGAATCTGAGATCCATCCAAAGGCGGAATCGGAATGATGTTAAAAACAGCAAACATAATGTTATAAATGTAAACATATTGCAAGACCGTCATCAACACTTCATTGTTTAGCGGTACCACTGCCAAATAAGCTGCCATTCCAAAAAAAGCCAACAATAGATTCGTAAGAACCCCTGCCAATGCAACCACAATCATCCCTTTTTTACGTTCTTTAAAATTTCCAGGATTCACGGGCACTGGCTTTGCCCAGCCAAAGCGGAATAACAGCATCGAAATAAACCCCAAAGGATCGATGTGTTTAAGGGGATTCAGGGTTAACCGTCCGGCATTTTTGGGAGTAGGATCCCCCATTGAATCAGCGGCATAACCATGGGCCATTTCATGAAAACTAATGGCAATCAGTATCCCCGGAAGGCTTAATATTAAACTATAAAAATAGTCCGGTGTAAAATTAAACATTATCTTTTACCTCTTTTTCAGTGTTGCACACCTGATTTTACCAGACCGAAAGTTTGATTCGGTAACTGGCTTCAAACCAATTCATTTTTGTCGTTTTCGTTTATCTAATGCATCACGCTTTAACACATAATACAAAATAGATGATTTATTCTAATGCTCTGCATCAAATAAACCATCTATCCTCATTGAACATTATTTCTATTCTGCTATCGACCTTCTTGCGGCAATGGAAAAATAATAACCCAGCGCTGCGACGGTTTTGCCATCAATGAACTGTCCGTTAATAAACAGCGTTCGGGCTGTCCTTACTGGTATTTTAACAACTCGGATAAATTCATCCGGGTCCTCTTTCAAAGGGTCCCACATAAATTCTGTGGCGCTAAACAAAGCGATTTTTTCTGAGCAATAACCCGGGGTGGGGATAAAGTCTCCCAGCTTAAAAAGATTAACCGGTCGATAACCGATTTCTTCCCGGCATTCCCTGATCGCTGCAGCTTCAGGATCTTCCCCAAGTTCCAGCAGACCAGCCGGAATTTCAGTCAGCAGCTGCCGACTGGCAATCCGGTATTGCTTCACAAAGATCATCTGTCCATCTTTAACAGCTAAAACGGCGACTGCCCCCTGATGTTCGATAATTTCCCGTTTGGAAAAACTGCCATTTGGTAGTTTTACCTCATCAACGCGCAGTTTGACAATCCGTCCATCATAGATGACTTCACTTTTCACGGTTTTTTCATACTGTTTCATGGGAACCCTCGGCCTGTTTTTCTGAAATTAATCGTTCCAACTCATCCATAAACGAAGCGACATCTTTAAATTGTCGGTAGACGGAAGCAAAACGCACATAAGCGACCTGATCCATGGTCTTTAAGGCTGCCATTACCTGCTCACCAATTAGCGAAGATGGTACCTCTTTCATTTCGCCTTGATATAAGCGTCGTTCCAGATCATCCACCACCGTTTTAATGGCATCAATGGAAACTGGTCGTTTTTCACAGGCCTTAATCATTCCATTGAATATTTTATTTTTATCAAAGGCTGTTCGCTGGCCACCTTTTTTAACCACAATCAGGGGTATATTTTCAACCCGTTCGTAGGTCGTGAAACGTTTATTGCACTTATTACACTCCCTGCGTCTGCGGATCATTGTTCCTTCTTCGGATGGCCGCGAATCAACAACCTTGCTGTCATCAAATGCACAATACGGACACTTCATCGGTATTATTCTTGAGTCAAGAAATCTGGAATTGAAAATTCACCAACTGAATCACTGGCACTCTTGACAACTTTTTTAATAACAGCTTTCTTTTCTTTTTCACCACCGGACAAAAATCCTGTCGCAATAACGGTAATTTTGATTTCATCTCCTAAAGATTCATCAATGGTCGCACCAAAAATAACGTTGGCATCGGGATCTGACGCTTCTCTGGCAATGCTGGCAGCTTTATCGACTTCAAATAATGAAAGATCTTCGCCAGCCGTAATATTAAGTAATACCCCGGTTGCTCCGTCGATCTGGGTTTCCAGCAACGGACTAAGAATTGCCTGTTTGGCGGCTTCTTCGGCACGGTTATCTCCACTTGCTTGACCAACACCCATGTGAGCCAGTCCGGTATCTTTCATAATCGTTTTAACATCGGCAAAGTCAAGGCTAATCAGTCCTGGCATGGCGATTAGATCTGAGATACTTTTCACACCCTGGAGCAACACATCATCAGCTAACCTGAAGGCGTCTTTCAGAGAGGTTGATTTATCAGCCATTCTTAGCAGTCGGTCATTGGGGATTGTTACCAGAGAGTCAACATTTTCCTGTAAAAACTCACTGGCAATCTGGGCATTACGCATCCGTACCCGTCCTTCAAAAGAGAACGGTTTGGTGACGACACCAATGGTTAAAATTCCCAGGTCTTTAGCGATTTTTGCAATAATCGGAGCCGCTCCGGAACCGGTTCCGCCACCCATACCAGCTGTTAAAAACAACAGATCGGTATCTTTAATCATGTCAGCAATGGCGTCTTTGCTTTCCTCGGCCGCTTTCTGACCAATCTCGGGATTCCCCCCGGAACCAAGTCCCTGGGTAATTTTTTCCCCGATTTGAAGTTTTTTTTCAGATAAAGCCAAGGCAAGAGCTTGTTTATCGGTATTAATAGCAATAAAATCCACACCCTTCATCCCGGCTTCAATCATTCGATTAATGGCATTGTTTCCACCACCACCGACACCGATAACACGAATTTTTGCAAAATTATCGTAATTCCCATCTAATTCAAACACTTTTATTCCTCCTCTTACTAAACAGCTTTCTCGTTAAAATTGATCGTTTGTATCTTTTTTCCTGAACATTGGATTCGTTTCAGTTGTTTTTTCATCGTTAATAACACTTCTTCCCCCTATTTGTAAGTTAAAGAAATGTTCACCCCTTTCTTTCTTTATATTAACCTTTATTTACAAATTTTTCAACTATTGAATAATAAATTAAGTAAAATAACGCTCAATATTTTAGAATCAGACCAAATGTTTTATGAATCGCTCACTCATTCTTTATTTTTAGCGCGGTTTGATGACTGGCTTTGTTCCCACTGCCAGATTAATAATCATATTACTGGTATTTTTATCCAGATTATTTTGGATATAGGCCTTGTTGTCAATATAATTATTATAATCCCATAGAATAAAAACGGTGCCGTTTTTTGTCACAATTTCATAGGTGTTTACTTCTGTCATCCGTACCTCGGATATTTTTTCCAGGTTGCTATCTTTTTTCAAATCTCTAAGAATATTCATAATCGTGTCAAAACGCCAATAGGGTTCAACCACTACTTCTTTACCAATTTCTGTTATGGTAACCTCATCACTTCCAAAAATCAGCGGTATATCTGTTTTTCTCAGGTATTCGCCGTCTTCAATCAGCGTTTTGTCTTCCGACAGATAGTAGACTTTGTTATCATAATTCACCGCACAAATTGGTGCTGATTCGACCATTCGGATGAGAATTTTGTTTGGCATAATCTTAGAAATTTCCAGTTCATCCAAATTCATCAAGGCATTGATATTATAATTTGCCTGATTGACATCGATCAAAAAAATACTCTCCCCAACGTTAATTCCTGAGGCCTCAACGACCGTCTGCGCATCAACAATTTCATTCCCAACCACTTCAATTTCAGTCACGTTAAATATACCCAAATTAACCGCCTGGTAAACACCGAAACCAATAGCCCCGATTATTCCCAGAATGATCAACATGGTTACTAAGCCTTTCATGATGCGTTTGCGCTTGTTTGCTTTTCGCTGTCGTCGACGCTGTTCCCTGAGCTCTTGCTTTGTCGGCTCGAGGTTTTGAAGTTTCCTTATCTTCTTTTCGCTGGAGTTTTTTTTCTTTGATCGTTTCATTCATTCTCCATTAATTTTTTTATTTGTGCATAAATCCGATCTCCGGCATTAATGATGCTTTGTTTTTTAGTGATCTGGCTCATCATCTGACATTTTTTCTCATCTTCTAATAGCGACTCAACAGTTTGAATCAGTCGCGCCCCCGTCAGTTCTTTGTCTTTAATGAGAACACCACCGCCCGGATCGGTAATCACCCGGGCATTGAATTCCTGATGATTGCCGGCTGCCAGCGGGTAGGGAACCAGAATTGAAGGTACACCCACCGCCTGGATTTCCGCCACTGACATTGCTCCGGAACGGCTAATTACCAGATCAGCAGCTCCTAAAAGGCGGTGCACCTCATTGCTGTAAGCATCAACAAAAACATGACCAGATGGTGAAAGCCCCAGGTGATCGACTTCTTTTTTAATCGATTCATATTGATCTTTTCCGGTTAAATGATAAATAACCCGATCGTCTTGGTCTTTATAGGACGCAATCAGAGACAGGGCACTCTGATTGATGGAACCAGCGCCCTGGCTTCCGCCCATAATTAAAATCATTTTCTGGGTGTCAGACAGATTCAGGTTTTTTCGCAATTCACTTCGGTCAATCTGATGGTAGTCCGATCGCACCGGGTTTCCCGCCAGAAAAGTCCGTTCCTGGGGGAAATATTTTTCGGCCTCTTTAAAACTGATGGCAATCCGATTTACCCGGGTCCCCAACATCAGATTTGTTTTCCCGGGATAAGCATTTTGTTCATGAATCATTGTTTTTATTTTTCGTCGGCTGGCAATTAAGAGGAGCGGTCCCGCGGTAAACCCTCCGGTTCCAATCACCAGATCCGGTTGATGCTTTTTAATTAATTTTTTGGCATCGCTAAGCCCGTCAAAAATCCCCTTAATTGCTGCCAGTGTTTCTAATGAGGCCTTTCGCTCAAATCCCCGGACCCGGATATACTCAATCGGATAGCCATACTGAGGAATGATGTTTTTTTCCATCCCCACCATCGATCCAATAAAGACAATTTCAGCCCCGGGATTTTCAGTTTTTATTTTTTCAGCAATCGCTAATCCCGGATAAATATGCCCTCCGGTTCCACCTGCTGCAATGAGTATTTTCACAATCTACCTCACAATCTTTTTCTTGTTATGCATGGTTTTCTTGTTTGGTTCCAGTTTCTTGCCAAGGTCTACAGTTCGGGAGATATTTAGAATTGGGCCCATCATCGCAAACAAAATAACCATCGAGGAACCACCCGCGCTGATAAAGGGCAAGGCCATCCCAGTTACCGGGATGATCGCTGATGCAACGCCAATGTTCACCAATACCTGAAATGCCAGCAATAACATCACACCACTGGTATACAGATAGGCAAAGGTATCCTGAGATTTCTGGGCAATTTGAAATCCCCGCCAGATTACATAAGCAAACAGTCCTAAAACAAGTAAACATCCCACGAAGCCAAATTCCTCGGCGATATTGGCAAAGATAAAGTCATTCTGCAGTTCCGGCAAAAACAGATATTTCTGTTTTCCATTACCCAGACCTCTGCCAAACATCCCACCGGTACCAATTGCCAGGAGAGATTGGGATATCTGATAATCATACCCACCTTTTCCTAAAAAAACATTAAAACGATCCAGTCGCCAGGGTTCGGCGATCATTAAACCAGCCACTGCCAATACCCCAAATCCCAGATAAGGATAAAAGAGTTTAAATTCAACGCCCCCAAAATAAAGGACCCCACAAGCGGCCAGGGCGATGGCCATAGCTGCACTCAAAGATGGTTCAATAGCGGTCAGGCCGCAGATGAGCCCCAGGGGCAACATACAATTTAACAAAAACGGCATATTCTCTTTGATAATGCCGGGTTTCCTAGAAATAACGGTGCTAAAATAAAGAATCACGGCAACCTTTGCTAATTCAGAAGGCTGAAAGGTGGTGACTTTTAAATCAATCCACCGTCTGGCATCATTAACCTTTAAGCCAATACCGGGGATTAAAACGATAATCAAAAGAAAAATAGAAATCACAATGCCCACAAGATAATATTTTTTGTAAACCCGGTAATCAATCTTACTCATGATTCCCATTACTGTCACACCCAGAATAACAAATACTAATTGTTTTAAAAACAGGGAATAACCTTTTTCCCCACTAATGGTGGATGAGTACATGCTGGCACTGAATACCATAATTACCCCAATGCCCGCCAACAACAGGAGGGCAATTAAAAAAGGTCGATCTATTTTTCCATTTTTCATGGTTCACTCCTCGAATTTTTATTGATTTTCGGTCACCAATCGCTTGAAAACTCGACCTCGGATCTCATAATTATCAAACATATCCCAACTGGCACAGGCTGGCGATAACAAAACAGTGTCACCCGATACGGCCACCGCTTTTGCGTGGGCAACCGCTTCCTCGTAGGTGTCAACTTTGGTGATGGTCGTAAAGCCCTTGGCCGTAGCGGCTTTGATTAGATCATCCGCAGTTACGCCTAAAACGATCAGCTGCTTGACCCGCTTTGCCACCAGTGCCATCAGCTCGGAATAGTCTTCTTTTTTATCATAGCCTCCGGCCAGCAGAATAATCGGTTCTGTTACCGCATTGACAGCCGTAATAGTGGCGTTGGTGTTGGTTCCTTTCGAATCGTTGATGTAGGTCACCCCGTCAAAACAGCCCACCAACTCCAGACGATGTTCCACTCCCGCAAAGGTTTTAAGAACCCGGACGATGACTTCCAGTTCAACCCCTGAAAAATATGCCAGGGTCAGAGCCGCCAGAGCATTCATGGTATTATGAGGACCGATAATACCCAGTTCATCTTCCCGACAAACCAAGATGCTTTCTTGACCATTATTAATATAGATTTCGCCCGCTAAACACCAGGCACCATAATCAACGGTTTTTTTATAACTAAAAAGGGCTTTTCTTGAAACCGCCTTTTCACCCAATTCACCGACTAAAGGGTCATCCCCGTTTAATACCAGCAGGTCTTCGACTCGTTGATTTTCAAATATCCGGCCTTTGGCATGCACATAATTTTCCATGCTCAGGTGACGGTCCAGATGATCCGGCGTCAGATTGAGAATCGCCGCCGCCTGAGGTCGAAAAGTATGGATCGTCTCCAATTGGAAACTGCTGATCTCGGTTATAAAAACCTCATCTGCGGTCGCGCTATCGACATAGTTGGTAATGGGGTCGCCAATGTTTCCGACCACATAAGTTCCCCGACCTGAGGCTTTGAATATTTCCCCCAGCAGGGTGGTGGTGGTGGTTTTCCCATTGGTCCCAGTAATCGCAATAAAAGGTGTTTGTGTCAATCGATAGGCCGCTTCGACCTCACCTGTGACTGGAATACCCTGCGCGTAAGCCGCTTGAATAATGGGAATACTCAGCGGCACCCCCGGGCTTATGACCACCTCATCAATCACCGTTAAAATCTCCAGACTCGGCTGAACACCAAAAATCGATTCAAACTCCGGGTTTTTTTCAAAATCCAGAATCTGGGGAAACTCTTTTAAGACGATGCCCGATGATCGGGTGTCCGTTAATAACACGGCTTCGCCATGGCTTAGTAATAGTTCTGTGACCGCAACCCCACTTCGGGCCGCTCCGACTACCAGAGTCCTTTTTATCATAATGCGCTTCTCCTATCCTAAACAAATAAATGCAATGACTACCGAAATCGCTGTAACCACCCAGAAAACAGTGACGACCCGGGTTTCACTCCAACCCGACAATTCAAAGTGATGATGAATGGGGGCCATCTTAAAAAAGCGCTTTCCCCCGGTAGATTTAAAGTAGCTCACTTGAATCACTACCGATAAAGCTTCAAGGACAAACAAAGCGCCAGCAATGAGCAGAAAAATCTGTAGCTGAGTAATGATCGCCATGACTACAACCGCTCCGCCCAACGCCATCGAACCGGTATCACCCATAAAGATATCAGCTGGATTTGAATTATGCCTTAAGAAACCCAAACATCCGCCAATAATGGCACCAGTAAAAATGCTGGTATTAGCTTGGGGCAGGGCCAGAGAGCCGACAAAAAAGAATATTGCAACAATTAAGGTAACGCCGGATGCCAATCCATCGAGTCCATCGGTTAAATTAACCGCATTGACAATCGATACTACCGCAATAAAGGTAAATGGTACATACCAGAATCCAAAATCGACAGTCTGATCCATTAATGGCACCACCATTTCAGAACCAATGGCTGGCGCATAATAAGCATAGAGGGCAATGGCCAGCGCACCAATACATTGGAGCACCATTTTCTGCCAGGCCCGCAGACCCAGATTGTGTTTTTTTGCTACCTTAATATAATCATCAATCAAACCCACAGCACCGAAGTAGAGCATTACCAGAATTGGAAAGAAATCCCAGTTTCCGACTAGCACTGACAAGATCGCAAAAGCCACCAATACCCCCAATTGAATCACCAGCCCGCCCATGGTTGGCGTTCCTGATTTTTCCAAATGGCTTTGCGGGCCTTCTTCTCTAATGGCCTGACCAAATTTTAGCCGTTTGAGCATGGGGATAAATCGCGGTGTCACAAAATAGACAACCAGGAAGGAAATCAGCAGACCAATCAGCCCGGTTTGTAAAACGGTCAGTTCCATTAGCAGCCACCTTCCTTAATAAAATCAATCACCCGTTCCAAACCCATGCCCCGGGATGCTTTAATCAGAATGATATCTTCGGGCCGGACAATCTCTTTTAAACAGGCACCGGCCGAGCGTGCATCAGGAACCTGGTAGACCGGTCCGGCATTGTCATAACCCTGACAAATTAACTGCCCCAATGGACCAACACCGATTAGAATATCCGCTTTACCCTTTGCGTAGTTGCCAACTTCAAGGTGTGCGGCTGGCCCGAAGTCGCCCATTTCTAACATATCGCCGAGAATTGCAATTTTTCGCTTGTTGTCACGGCCCAGGGTATCCAATACATCCAGGGAAGCCCGCATCGCATCAGGATTAGCATTATATGAGTCATTAATCACCTTGATTTCGCCAATCGTGAAAATATCCATCCGATTGCCGCTGGGCACAAAAGCATTAAGCCCTTGTTGAATCTCCGATTGAGTCAAGTCATAGAAATACCCTAAGCCAATAGCCACCAGACAATTATAGATATTATGTTCCCCGGGATAATTAAACGTGAAAACTTCGTTTCGATGTTCCCATTTTACCTGCATTTCAAGACCCGCTTGACTTGTACTATAATTAAAGGCTGTTACAGAATGCTCCCCATCCAAGCCAAAGGTTTTAACCTGGTAGTGATTCTTTTCATTATTTATTTTTTTTAAAAACGCATCATCACCATTAACATAGGCAATGCCATCGCTTGTTAAACGCTGCAAAATTTCTTTTTTGGCCCGATAAATATTCTCCTGGCTTTTCAGGCGTTCAATATGACTAAGTCCGACATTGGTGATTACACTGATATCGGGATCAACCAGTGCGATTGATTTTGAAATATCCCCAAGATGGTCCATTCCCATTTCGATGACGGCCATTTGATGGTCTGCTTCTAAATTAAATAAGGTCTGGGGAATCCCGTATTCATTATTAAAGTTACCCTCGGTTTTTAAGGTATGATACCGTTGTGACAGAACGGATGCCACCAGGTCCTTGGTGGTGGTTTTTCCGCTGCTGCCAGTAATGGCAATCACCGGAATGCTGTAACGATGACGATTAAAACCGGCCAACGCTTTCATCGCCGCTAATGTTGAAGCCACCTGGATGACCGTCATCTCCGCCGGAAAGGAGTGATTTCTTTCCTCGGTCAGACAAGCTCTACTGCCATTTAAAAAGGCCTGACTGATGTAATTGTGGCCATTATTCGTTTCCCCGATAATGGGCACATATAAGTCATTACCTGTTGTTTTTCGACTATCAATCGCAACATTTGCAATTGCCATTAAGCGATTTCCCTGGAGCAATTCCCCCTGGGTAATGTGAAGTATTTCATCAATACTGATACTTTCCATTTATCTTACCTGAACTTTCTTCTTTATTTTCGGTCAATCATAATCAATTCTATATTTAATTTTCAGCCTCGTCCACTGTCCAAAAAGACCATGACATTATATCAAACTTTAAACATAAAGAAAAGCAAGGATTCCTCCCCTTGCTTTTCTTTTAATTTTTTATGGGGCAAATGTTACGTTAACGTCACTGCCCCTCTCCACAACCGTTGTGGCTGCCGGCGTTTGACTTGAAGCAAAACCATTCCCTGTGATTTTAAGATTGAGTCCCAATCCCGTCAGAATTTCATTGGCACTCTGAATCGATAGTCCCTTTAGATCCGGCACAATAACCGTTCCAACCGCCTGACTATCGGTTTCTCCTAAAGCAAGGATCAATTCCGAATTTGGATCATAAACCGAATTGGTGGGAAGGCTTTGATTTACAACCGTGGTCCCACTGGTGGCTGGATCAACAACATATTTTATCCCCTTCTCATTGAGAATGCTGGCTGCAAAATCAATGTTCTGACCTACCAGATCAGGAACAGTGATGGTTCCCTTTTGAATTTCTTCCGTTACAGCACCACCAAGGGTGGTATCAGCAGTGTTATAATTCAAAGCTTGTTTTATTAAACTAATGGCGGTAGGTGCCGCACTGGTACTCCCATAAGCACCTGCTGCCGGTTCATCCAACACGACGTAAACCGAATATTTGGGGTCTTCCACTGGGGCAAAGCAGTAAAAGGAGGTCACATATTTGGAACTGGAATATTCACCATTGATAAACTTCTCGGCCGTCCCTGTTTTTCCGCCAATGCTGTATCCTTCAGAAAGATTGGTCATATCGGAATCATAGCCAACTACCTTACGCATGATTTCTCGGGTTGCTGCCGATGTTTCTTTCGAAATAATCTGTTTTTGGGATTCAATCGCTTTCCCCGTGGTTTCGCTGGAGATAATCGTCGGTTTAACATAGTAGCCATCATTGACGACACTATTTAGCGCACTGACGATTTGAATGGGCGTGACTGCCAACCCCTGTCCAAATGAAAAGGTCGCATAATCTACTTCATTGATCCCGCCATTGGCGGTAGATAGTCGATTAATAATTCCAGCTTCTTCGCCATCTAGCTCAATCCCGGTGGTTTCTCCTAAGCCAAAATTATACACATACTGATAGAAAACATCCGGATTCAATGTTTCAATAATCTGAACCAACCCCGGATTACAGGAATGGGCGATGGCATCCGAAACCGTAATGCTGCCATGTGGTCCGGTGGCGCAATTAATCACCGCATCACCGATCTGGATGGACCCATCACAATACACAATTGTATCTGGCGTTACTACCCCTTCTTCCAGGGCCGCTGCGCCAGTTAGTGCTTTAAAGGTGGAACCCGGTTCATAAATAAAACTAACGGCCTGATTCTTATACATCTCTGCCAGTTGTTCTTGTTCTGTTTTACCAACCAGATCTTCTGCATGTGTCGCGACGAAGTTAGCATCCAGAGTAAAAGGATCATTAAGATTGTAATCCGGCGTGGTCGCCATTGCCACTACTTCGCCAGTTTTGGTTTCCATCACAATCGCAGTTACACTTTTTGTTTTCCAGGTTGTCGCTGCTTCCTCAACCGCTTTTTCGGCCATCAATTGAATATTGCTATCAATCGTTAAAACAATATCTTCTCCCTGAACAGGTTCTTTTAATATTTTTGTTTGCGAAGGAATCTGGTTTCCGTTGGCATCTTTTTGGAAGTAAACAACCCCATCCTCGCCGCTTAAGACGTCTTCATAGGTGGATTCCACCCCATAGAGACCACTGTAGTCCCGCCCGGTAAACCCCAGAATATAGGAAGCAAAATTTCCATTGGTATAATAACGCCGATAATCATCCAGCAATTCGATGCCATTATAACTTTCTATGTTGCCGTCTTCGTCTTTGATTGCTTCCGATTGCTTAATTTCCAGAGCCAGGGCATTATCGACTTTCCCCAAAATTAGCACCGGCTGGTTTTCTTTACGGGTCGCACGATCGTAAAGGGACTCATAATTATAATCCAAATCTTTGGAAATGGCCGCAGCCACCGCAGCCGGATCTTTAATGCTAATCGGTTTAAAATAAAGGGTTCCGTCCTCAATACTGACACCATCAAAATTATGACTCAGTACAATAACCGCAGCGCCCTGACTGATACCGGTTTTTACTTCAACAATATCATTTTCCAGAACGATGATCTTTTTCATAATATCTTCAACTTTTAAACCCAGCTTGCTACTTAATGTTTGGGCCAGGCGATCGGGGTCTTCGACCTCATAGGGGATCACATTAACCGCTGTCGCTGAGGAATCTTTAGCCAGAACATTTTTGTTCCGATCGTAGATATCACCTCGTGATGCTTTAATGGCCACCTCTTCAACAAGTTGATCGACCTGGCGCTCATACTTCCCGGTTGAATTTACAATTTGCAGGGAAAATAATCTCCCAATAACAACAATTAAGCACAATGAAAGTACAACCATGGCAATCATGATGCGATTTTGTTTGCCGATCGGTCCAATCTCTCGTTGTGCCTTCTTTTTTATATTCACATTTTTTCTCCAAATTTTTATTCAATTAAGCTTACCTGATCTAGCTTAAATAAACCCTAACCTAAAACAAATTCTCAAACCAACTTCTCACAATTTGTGAATCCGTCATCAGTGACTCTTCTTTTTTCTCCGTCACCAGTTCGCGTCGATATTGTTCCTGGACCGGTTCGGTCATCCCATAACCTCTGGCTTGAGCCTCAATCGATTGAAGATTCATATTTGTTACTAATTGACCTTCTTTACTGTCGTTAACCTGTACGGCGTCTTCCAGGGTTTTCTGAAGGTCTCTGATCTGCGTATTTTTTTCGGTGATCACAGCGTGCTGAAATAAGATCCCAACCATTGCCGCAAACGCAATCAACCCTATAATCATAACATAGGAACTTGTTGTCATGCGCTTTTCTTTTTGTTTGGGCATTTTTACTCTTTTTTTTGTGGTCGCCATGGAACGCTCCTTTTTTTAACTTTCTGTTCCCAGCTTTTCTACAATCCGTAGTTTCGCACTTCGCGAACGCCGATTTTCTTCAAGTTCATCAACACCTGAAACAATCGGTTTTCTTGAAATAAGCTTTACTTCCGGTAATTTCCCACAAACACATTGGGGAAAATCCGGCGGGCAAGTGCAGGGATTGGCTTTCTCTTTAAAGAGATGCTTAACAACCCGATCTTCCAGCGAATGAAAGGTAATGACACACATTCTTCCGCCTGGCTTCAAGGCTTCAAGACCCTGGGTTAAAGCATCTTCTAATATTTTTAATTCCCCATTGACTTCCAGTCGAATGGCTTGAAATGTTTTTCTTGAGGGATGTTTCTCTTTAAAACGTTCCTTGGGAGGATACGCCTTCTTGATTATTTCACTTAACTCTAAAGTGGTCGTAATTCGCGCAAGCGTTCTGGCACGAACGATTGATTTGACGATTTGACTGGCAAACTTTTCTTCTCCATAAAGAAAAAGTATTTTTTTTAGTTCCCCGGGGGCATAGTCGTTGACCACCATTTCGGCGGTTAACTCTGCTGACTGGTTCATTCGCATATCCAGCGGACCATCGTTATGATAAGAAAAGCCTCGGGTATCGTCATCCAGTTGAAATGACGAAACCCCGAGGTCATATAGAATACCGTCGATTCCAAAGAGATGGAGGCCCTTTAGAACCTTGGCTAAACTGGCAAAATTACTTTTTACAAAATGACGCTGACAGGTAAAACCCGCCAGACGATTTTGGGCATACTCTAAAGCGTAATCATCCTGATCGATGCCAACCAAAATGCCGCTTTCATCCAATGATTCACAAATCCATTGGGAATGCCCACCCCCACCCAGGGTGCAATCCACGTAGATACCATTTGGTTTGATGTCCAGACCGTCAATGGATTCCCGTAGTAATACGGTGGTATGTGAAAATGTTTGTGGCTTCATTTATATTCCCAGCATTGCCATATTATTGGCAATGTCCTCATAATTTAAATCTTCATTGTCGTTATAGTTTTCCCATAATTGACTGTCCCAAATTTCTAATCGATTTGAAACCCCGATAATGGTCACCTCTTTTGTTATTTTTGCATATTTGCGGAGCGAAAGTGGAACACTCGCCCGGCCCTGTCGATCCAGCTCGCAATCGGCGGCACCGGCGAAGAAAAATCGGGTAAACGCTCGCGCATCCTTATCCGATACCGGTAGAGATTTTAGTTTACTTTCAAAATTCTCCCACTCTTCCATGGAAAAAACAAACAGGCAACAATCCAGTCCTTTTGTTAAGACAAATTGTCCACCCAGAGATTCTCTGAATTTTGAAGGAATGATCAATCGTCCCTTGTCGTCGATATTATGTTCATACTCTCCAAAAAACATCCAGATCTACCTCCTTCATACTTTGTTCTTCCATTTTCTTCCACATTATACCACACTCCACCACCCTTCACAAGTTACGAAACCGGCTATTAAGCAAAAAACAAAGTTTTATTTTGTTAAAATTTCCCATCAATTGTATTAATTTTATATCAAAAAACTTAAAAATAAATTCACAAAACGTCTTTCCTCCTAAAATCAACATTATAACTTGTGATTGTACGCATTTTGGTTTAAACTAATAAAATAATGAAAATTAAGGAGTAATTTAGAATGAGAGCAGTAGTTACGGTTATTGGAAATGACCGCACCGGAATAATTTATAATGTATCTAAAATTTTGGCTGAAAATGATGTCAATATTGAAGATATCAGCCAGACCGTTATGCATGATTTTTTCACCATGATCATGTTGGTGGACATGACAAACATGTCTGTTGAGTTTAATGTCCTGAAGGCCGCTCTTGAAGAAGTCGGACAAACCATCGGCATGTCCATCCGTATTCAGCATGAAGATCTTTTCAATGCTATGCACACGATTTAGGCGGCCACGATTATGGCAATGTTTAAAGACGTCCTCGAGACGGTTAGAATGATTGAAAAAGAACGGCTGGATATCCGGACCATCACCATGGGAATTTCATTGCTGGACTGCATTGATTCCTCCGGATTAAAAAGTCGCCAGAAAATCTATGAAAAAATCACCCGTTTGGCTGAAAATTTAGTCAAAGAAGGGGAACGCATTGAAAATGAACTGGGCATCCCGATTGTCAATAAGCGGATCTCGGTAACACCGATTTCACTCATCGCCGGTAGCAGTGATGACAAAAACTATGTGGAATATGCAAAAATTCTTGATGCCGCCGCCGCAACGGTCGGCATTAACTTTATCGGCGGTTTTTCCGCCCTTGTCCCCAAAGGGTTTACAAAAGGCGATCGGATTCTCATCGACTCCATACCAGAAGCCCTGGCAACAACCAATTGCGTGTGTTCATCCGTTAATCTTGGTTCCTCGAAAGCCGGTATTAACATGGACGCTGTTAAACGGCTGGGAGAAGTGATTAAAGAAACCGCCTACCTGACTCGGGAGGTGGATTCCATCGGCTGTGCCAAGTTTGTCGCCTTTGCCAACGCAGTTGAAGACAATCCCTTTATGGCAGGCGCCTTCCACGGCGTCGGCGAAGCCGAATCGGTTCTCAATGTTGGGGTCAGTGGTCCCGGAGTTGTCAAACGGGCGCTGGAAAAAGCCCAGGACGCTTCCTTTGGGGAAATGGCCGAAATCATCAAGAAGACAGCCTTCAAAATTACCCGGGCTGGCCACCTGGTCGGTACCACCGTGGCTGAGCGTCTGAATGTCCCTTTTGGTATTTTAGACTTGTCCCTGGCTCCAACCCCGGAAATTGGTGACAGTGTTGCCCGCATCCTTGAGGAAATGGGTCTGGAACACTGTGGCACCCATGGTACCACAGCAGCCCTTGCAATGCTCAATGATGCCGTTAAAAAAGGCGGTATTATGGCCTCCACCTCGGTGGGTGGCTTTAGCGGTGCCTTTATCCCGGTCAGTGAAGATGAAGGAATGATTGAAGCCGTGGAATGTGGCGCCCTGACCTTTGACAAACTGGAAGCCATGACCAGTGTTTGCTCGGTTGGTATCGATATGGTCGCCATCCCTGGCGATACCCCAGCTTCCACCATTTCTGGGATCTTAGCGGATGAAGCCGCTATTGGCGTCATCAACAATAAAACCACCGGTGTTCGCATTATCCCTGTTTATGGAAAAGACGTTGGCGATACCGCCGAATTTGGTGGACTGCTGGGCCGAGCACCGATTATGCCGGTGAATAAAAACGATTGCTCAGTTTTTGTAAATCGTGGCGGACAGATCCCCGCCCCTATTCACAGCTTTAAAAACTAGCGCAATCGGACTGGCAACTTGGGGGACCCACAACTGTGGGTCTCCTGTTTTATCGAAAGGAGCTAATAAATGAATGTCGAATTATGGGAAAAATGTGTAACCTTTCACGGACATCACTGCCCCGGCCTGGCCATTGGTGTCCGCGCTTCTCTGGAAGCCATCAAAACGCTTTCCCTTGATCTGGACGGAGATGATAAGATTGTCTGCGTTGCTGAAAATGAGTCCTGTAGTGTTGACGGCATCCGGGCGGTGCTGGATTGCACTGGCGAAAAGGGCAACTTATTTTTTATAAAAGGCGGGAAACAGGCTTTTTCTGTTTTTAATCAAACCACCGGTGCGAGTATCCGTTTGATTTTAAAAGAACTTCCGCCAATGGAACGTGATGAAATGGAAGCCTTCCTGCTTAACGAACCCGACGCGACAAAACTTTTCGATTTCGAAAAACCCCATTTCGAATTACCTGAAAAGCTTAACTGAGTTTTAAAAACACCACCATGATTAATCCGGAACGATTAATCATGGTGGTGTTTTTTTATTCACTCAGCCATTATCACTTGCGGTGCCAGCGATAACTTTGATATGGTATAATAAACAGAATAATTTACTATAAAATCTTATATCGAGGTGCTCATATGTTTACTTTGCCCGTTTATACAGCTCCTGATTTTACCGAAACCTTTTTTGTCAAAGCCCCCAGTGTCCGAACGATGCCAGCTCCTATGGATGGTGTGGTTCCGGAGAACTTTTATGCCACGACCATCTTTCCCGAGTATTTTAAAATCCATGATACCTGGCAGCTGATGGCTGAAAGTCGGATGGACTGCGTGGTTGTCATTGCCAATGATCGACCCCATGCCATCGAATTCAGAAATGTCAAGAAAGGCGATGCCGTTGTCGTCGGACGTCATGAAGATGGCGGAAACGGTGTTTATGTCGATCATTTTGCCTTCAGTAAAAAACATCCAGATGGTGATAATTTTTCGTTTCGTACCTCCAATTCCCGGGAAACCGCCTACTCCCGGGACTACGACCGACTCTATCAACTCTTGGAATTCGAACGGGATAACGGCTATATTCTATGGGTTCTCGGCCCGGCGGTAACCTTTGACCAGGACTCCCGAAATGCCATGACCCATCTGGTGGAAATGGGCTATGTGGATGCCCTCTTTGCCGGAAATGCCCTAGCCACCCACGACTTGGAGTCCCACTTTTTTAACACCGCCTTGGGTCAGGACATCTATTCCAAAGAAAATAAATCACTGGGTCACTATCACCATATCGAAACCATCAATCGGGCTCGGGGCTGCGGTTCCCTGGAAAATTTAATTGAAAAATATAAAATCGAAGATGGTATTGTCAATTCCTGTATTAAAAATGACATCCCCATGGTTTTAGCCGGTTCAATTCGCGACGATGGGCCTTTACCTGGCGTCTATGCTGATGTTTACAGCGCCCAGGATGCTCTGCGGGTGCACACCAAAAAAGCCACTACGATCATCTGTCTGGCAACTCAGCTCCACACCATTGCCACCGGCAACATGACCCCTTCCTACCAGGTGGTTGATGGTCTGATTCGGCCGGTTTATTTTTATACCGTCGACATCTCCGAATTTGTGGTCAATAAACTAAAGGACCGGGGCAGCCTCAGTTCCCGGTCGATCATCACCAATATCCAGGATTTTGTAGTCAATTTACAGCGAAATTTATCATTGAAGTAATTATCATTAAATAGAAAAAGGACTTTTGCCAAAGCAAAAGTCCTCACCACTCGATGATTGAATTACATAATAGAAGGTAAAATTAAAGGTAGTACTGAAAAATTAAGCAATTGTAAAACCCAAATTGTACAGGCCGGGGGGTCGATGTGGCTGTCTGCGTAACTGTTAAAGGCTAAGCCCGCAAACTCTCCGATTATCGCTGCCAGGATACCCGTGATGGCGGCAGCTACAATGGCGGCCACTGGGCTTAATGTTCCTGAAAAAACAACGATAGCGGTTGAAGCAGCTGGCAATACAATATGATGGCAGCCATAGAAAGGCAGTCCCATACTGGCAAAGATCAGTCCAAAGGCGGCGATACCAAAGGCAAAACTACCCATCTGCGAGAATAGATATCCAGCTTCACCTGATCCGGCTAAAGCCATACTGCCGAAAGCCGCCGCAATACCACCAACCAGAATACCAAAACCGGCACCCAGAACGATAGTGAACATCAAATCAGAGCCCTGAGGCAGATAATGTCGTGTTACACCAGCGGGAGTTTTACCTGTTAAACCGGAGTCGGTAAAAATCAAACGTACTAAAATGGCAGAAATAACAACACTTAAAGCAACTGTGTCGGTCCATGCTGCGGAACCAAGTACATTTGCGCCAATTACTGTGCCGATAACAAAGTTTAATAAGTAACCAATAATACCAAAAATTCCGCCGACCAGTAATACGGATGCGTCTTTTAATCCTGCTAGTGGGGTGATAATATCCCCGCCAACTTCCAACTTTCCAATTTTTTTAGCATAAGCAGAAGCGGCAACCGCACCAGCAAACGCAACACATGGTGAGAACCATGATCCAAAGCTGACGATTCCAATGGCTGGGGCTCCAAAATCTCCGGCAAGAATTGCGGCAATGACTGTTAACCCAGTAAAAATAAATGATGGCACACCACCGATAGCGGCTGCAAATAACCCGCCGCCAAAAGCAGCAATTAATAATGTAAAATCCATCTCTTTTTCTCCTTTTAAATAAAATTTGATTGTTGTAAACATAAAAACGCCATCGAGTGGTTCTGATAATGTTTACATGCTCAGTTTAACAAGAAGGTCAAATTTTTACTATGGTCATCATCGCCAAAATATCTGTCCTCCGTTGTGCACCATTTACAAGGGTTGCTATCAAAACCGTGTACACCATCACTTATGATTCTACACATTTATTATTTTTTTCAAAAAAACAAAAAAAGAGCCGGAGCTCTCTTAGATTAAGGGGTCTAGTATGGACTTTACATCATCCCAGTAAGGGGTCACAATCCCTCTTAGTTAGAATAAACGATGGGTCGAAAAAAAACATCCGCATTGATTAACAAAATGATGCTATTAATCTGTGCGTGGTGCACAGTATTTACAAAAATTTCTCTCTGTGATTATTTACTAAGCCCAACCCTGATGCGAAAAGCTACTGATGTTTTAAAAACTCTAAAATTCGAAACGAGTACGCCAAGTCAAACTGTACCTTCGGTGCCGTTAACTCCAGCTGAGTAAGCGATTTGATTCGATCGATGCGATAACTGAGAGTATTTCGGTGAATATGGAGGGCTTCACAGGTTTCTTTATAATTGCACCCATAATCGATAAGTGTGTTTAACGTATAGAACAACTCAGATTGATGTCGTCGGTCATATTTCTCAAGTTTCAGCAAACCAGTTTGAACAAAATCCCTGAGATTATTTCCAGCTTCACCGGTTACCTTCTCAAGCAGATGAAAAAACTTATAATCATCATAATTAAAAAGGCGCTCTTTCTCATGAATCGTTAAGCCAATGCGAATGGCTGCCTTCGCATGAAAATAATGGCATTGAAAATTCTCAATCCCCTGAAAAAATTCGCTGATGCCAATTCGCAATCCATGTTTTTCCATAAATATTTTTAACCGACTGATCCCCTTATCCGTTTTTTCTGTTTCCAGATCCGTACATAAAACAACCATCTGATTACCGTAAAAAATTGTATGAGATTTAGGAACGACGTGATACAAATCATCTCGTAGTGAGTCTTTAATGACCTCCTGATTAAGATTGGCATCATCTTGTTCAGAAACCAGGACACACAGATTATTACTGGTATTAAGCTCTGACTCCAGGACCCAGGCTTTGAAATCTTCATTTTCCTTGTCTCTACCTTCAATCAGATCCTTTAGAATCCCCTCATTCATATTGCCGCGGATATACTTATACATGGGAATCTTTATAATAATTTCTGTCAATACTTCATTCGCCAGCAGCAATAACTCTAAATATCCATTCGTCACTTCAGTTTTTTTAAAAAACATCACCATCGCACCGGCGTATTTCCCCCGAATGATCACAGGCGATACCAAGGCCTTTGTCTCACTTTCCAGCCCGACCACATAGGGCGTTCGTTCCTTGGGAAAGCGCTTGACCTCTTCAATATTAACGAGTTCAAAAATGAATTCGTGGCTGCAGAATCCTTTAGAAATGGCAAACTGCCATGAGCGATCTGTGATCTCAGAAGTTCGACTCATTCCACGAATCGAGAAGTTTATGTCAATAAATATAACTGGTTTTTCCGCCAAATAACTAATGGTTTCCACTACCTCTTCCACAGTATGGTTGCCCAAAAGTAATCTTAATAAGCGATTGCTTTGTCTGTATCTCAGTTCTGTTTGACTATCCATAGCGACTCTTTATTTTTTGCTCCATTTCAGTTGTTTAAATATTTCCCCGATACTTCCCTTAATAATAAGATTTGCCCGGGAATCCATCGGCGTTGAGGATTTATTTACCAATACCAGATTCCTGCCACGATAATAATCGATCAGTCCTGCCGCCGGGTAAACACCCAAAGAGGTTCCCCCAATTATCAGAACCTCTGCTTTTGTGATGGCCCCAACTGACTGGTTTATGACATCGCTGTTCAGCCCCTCACCATACAATACTACATCTGGCTTGATCGTCCCGCCACAGCCGCATTCCGGCACTCCCTGACTTTCCTTAATCGTTTGAACCGGATAAAACTGATGACAGTGCATACAGTAATTACGATAAATCGATCCATGCAGTTCCAGCACCTTTTTACTCCCCGCCAATTGATGAAGTCCATCAATATTCTGAGTAATTACCGCCTTCAGTTTATCCTCGGTTTCCAGCTCTGCCAACTTTATATGGGCAAAGTTTGGCTTTGCTTCCAGATGCAGTATTTTATTACGATAAAAATGATAGAATTCTTCGGTATTATTCATAAAAAATTCATGCGAAAGAATTGTTTCTGGTGGATATTTGTAGCTTTGGCTGTACAACCCATCGACACTCCTGAAATCAGCTTTGGCTGTACAACCCATCGACACTCCTGAAATCAGCTTTGGCTGTACAACCCATCGACACTCCTGAAATCCGGAATGCCACTTTCAGTGGAAACACCGGCCCCGCCAAAGAAAACAATATTTCCTGATTCTGCTACCAATCCTTTTAAGTTTTCAATATCGGTCATCTTATCCTCTTTTCTCAAATCTTTTCTGATTGTTCAATTTCTTTTAAAAAGTATTTTACCATATCTAACGCTTTTTTGCCTGACTGCTCGTTAAAATCATATCCATAAGGATCAGCAAAGCCATGTTTACCTGGGAAAACGAATAGTTCAACTTTTTCTTTCTGGTCAAGCTTTGGAATAATCGACTGAATATCAAAGGATTCTTCCTGTTCCGGAAATACCAGTAGACAGGGACAAACCGGGTTGACTTCCAGATAGTCCCGGATTCGTGATCCGTAAAAGCCAATCATCCCATCACAACATCGGTTCTCAGTCAATCGCCAGGCGATGGTGGCTCCGACACTTGATCCAAAAACGATGATTTTTTTATAACTATTTTTTAGCTCCTCAATACTGAGCGCTATCTCTACGTATCGATCAAAGCCCACTTCCACCTTAAAATCACGATATGCTTCATTACTTTCGGAGTATCTATAAACATGGTCTCGCCTGCTCAGATTCATACAAAAGCTATCATAACCGTGACCAATGAAAAATTCTGCCCAGTCTTTTATGTATTGGTTAATTCCATAAATTTCCGGGATAATCACAACCGCTTTTGCTGATCCTATTTTTTGTTTAGTCTTCTGCAATTACACTCAATCCTTCCTTCATACTTGAACATCCGATTTCGTCGATTTGCGGTTTAAAAGATAAGCATTTATTCCTTATTCTCGTCATTCGTTTTTCTTTTTTTTAGTAAGCTGCCTAGATACATACCCAATAACGCAACTGCCCCATAAATACCCCCGTATATCAACGCTCTTATCTCAACAATCAAAAATATTGGTGGGAAAAAAATAAAACCCATAAAAATTGGATAAAGCCAGACATTTCCGTTTTTCAGTCCATATATAAAAGCAGAAATGAAACAATAAGTGGGAATAATCAGCAGCATAATGGATGTGAAAAATTTTGAATTTGCATCCATCGTGGGTAATATAAAAAAGATCAAAGAGGTCATGATCAGATACGGCAACACGGGAATTAGTAAGGGTAAGTTTTTTTTCATAATCGGCTCCTATTTGCAAAATCAACTGAAGTTATATCAGTTTTTATGCATTTATTATAGCATGAAAGTATCATCTTATGAGCTAATTTTTAAGAATATGGCTATTAGAAGAGCTTTTAGAACTAACTTCTGTTTAACCTTCACAACTGCGTCACAGCTCTCGCTACGCCTGCGTTTGGGGCTTTGGCCCATAAAAAAATAGCGATGAATATTGATTTTTAAGTGAACTTGAATCAACGCTTCACTTTACTGCCGTTTTACTCGCTCATGCGGCACTTCGGCTACGCTGCGCCTCAGTCGCCAGATGGCTCCTTCCTAAAAATATAAAAAGAGCGGTGATTAAACCTTACTGCCGTCTAATGATTCCGTGCAACTCCGTCTCCGCTGCGCTACGCCTCCGTTTGGGGCTTCGCCCCATAAAAAAATACAGATATAAATATTGATTTTCAAGCTCACTTGAATCAATATTCATATCTGTATTTTTTTGCACGGCTTCATTTAAATAAAAGTCCCGCAATGTCCTATCCTCCCAGGCAGTTGCCCACCAAGTACTTTCGGCGCTGGAAGACTTTACTTCTGTGTTCGGTATGGGAACAGGTGTRGCCCTTCCGCCATCATTACGGAACTAGTTAGACTAGTTWAAANCTATTTAATTATAATTGCATTTATMNNAATTKYTTTYYRGTGATCRTNNCGATCACTSGAAACAGCAYAGTGTATAAAATCTTGGATCAAGACCTCGGTCGATTAGTACTGGTCAGCTCCATATGTTGCCATACTTCCACATCCAGCCTATCTACCTGATCGTCTATCAGGGACCTTAACCTTTCGGTGAGATATCTTATCTTGAAGGGGGCTTCGTGCTTAGATGCCTTCAGCACTTATCCTTTCCAAACTTAGCTACCCAGCTATGCTCCTGGCGGAACAACTGGTGCACCAGTGGTTTGTCCGTTCCGGTCCTCTCGTACTAGGAACAGCTCTTCTCAAATATCTAACGCCCACGACGGATAGGGACCGAACTGTCTCACGACGTTCTGAACCCAGCTCGCGTGCCTCTTTAATGGGCGAACAGCCCAACCCTTGGGACCTGCTTCAGCCCCAGGATGAGACGAGCCGACATCGAGGTGCCAAACCTCCCCGTCGATGTGGACTCTTGGGGGAGATAAGCCTGTTATCCCCGAGGTAGCTTTTATCCGTTGAGCGATGGCCCTTCCACTCGGAACCACCGGATCACTAAGCCCGACTTTCGTCTCTGCTCGAGATGTCTCTCTCGCAGTCAATCACCTTTTTGCCTTTGCACTCTAAGAGATGGTTTCCAACCATCCTGAAGGTAACTTTGGGCGCCTCCGATACTTTTTAGGAGGCGACCGCCCCAGTCAAACTGCCCGTCTGACACTGTCCGATGACCGGATTACGGCCACTCGTTAGAATTCCAATCGTACAAGGGTGGTATCCCAAGGGCAACTCCTTCGAAACTAGCGTCCCAAATTCTTTGTCTCCCACCTATCCTGTACGTGCACGATCAAAACTCAATGCCAGATTGCAGTAAAGCTCTACGGGGTCTTTCCGTCCTGTCGCGGGTAACTCGCATCTTCACGAGTACTACAATTTCACCGGGTGTGTTGTCGAGACAGCGCTCAAATCGTTACGCCTTTCGTGCGGGTCAGAACTTACCTGACAAGGAATTTCGCTACCTTAGGACCGTTATAGTTACGGCCGCCGTTTACTGGGGCTTAAATTTGCACCTTCGCTTGCGCTAAGCACTCCTCTTAACCTTCCAGCACCGGGCAGGCGTCAGCCCCTATACATCATCTTTCGATTTAGCAGAGACCTATGTTTTTGCTAAACAGTCGCTTGAGCCTCTTCTCTGCGGCCCCCATAAGGGGGCACTCCTTCTCCCGAAGTTACGGAGTCATTTTGCCGAGTTCCTTAACAACACTTCTCCCGCTCATCTTAGGATTCTCTCCTCGCCTACCTGTGTCGGTTTACGGTACGGGCACCTTCTCTCTCAATAGAAGCTTTTCTTGACAGCGTGAAATCAGCGACTTCCCTACTTATTTTTCGTTCCCCGTCACGCCTTGGCCTTATGAGTAAGGGGATTTGCCTCCCTACTCAGCCTTGACGCTTGGCCCAGCTTTTCCAACCGCTGGGTTCGCTTATCCTTCTGTGTCACTCCATCTCTCAAACAATTAAAGGTGGTACAGGAATTTCAACCTGTTGTCCATCGCCTACGCTGCTCGCCTCGGCTTAGGCCCCGACTTACCCTGAGCGGACGAACCTTCCTCAGGAAACCTTGGGCTTTCGATGGTGAAGATTCTCACTTCACTTTCGCTACTCATGCCAACATTCTCTCTTGTCTTGTGTCCACCAAACCTTACAGTTTCGCTTCGCCCTCAAGACATTGCTCCCCTACCACTATGGTAGTACCATAATCCATCGCTTCGGTGCCAGATTTTAGCCCCGTTCATCTTCGGCGCACAACCACTCGACCAGTGAGCTATTACGCACTCTTTAAATGTGTGGCTGCTTCTAAGCCAACATCCTGGTTGTTTGTGCAGTTGCACATCCTTTCCCACTTAATCTGGACTTGGGGACCTTAGCGGATGGTCTGGGCTGTTTCCCTTTTGACTATGAGACTTATCTCACACAGTCTGACTGCCGTATATAAGTGBATGGCATTCGGAGTTTGATAAGGTTCAGTAAKCTTTACGMCCCCTAGCCTATTCAGTGCTCTACCTCCATCACTCTCTCTACAACGCTAGCCCTAAAGCTATTTCGGGGAGAACCAGCTATCTCCGTGTTCGATTGGAATTTCACCCCTATCCACAACTCATCCAAGCCTTTTTCAACAGACACTGGTTCGGACCTCCACTTGGTTTTACCCAAGCTTCATCCTGGTCATGGATAGATCACACGGTTTCGGGTCTACAGCATGCAACTAGTCGCCCTATTCAGACTCGGTTTCCCTACGGCTCCGTACCTGAAGTACTTAACCTTGCTACATACCGTAACTCGTTGGCCCGTTCTACAAAAAGCACGCAGTCACGTTAGCTCCTGCTGCTTGTAAGCACAGGGTTTCAGTTTCTATTTCACTCCCCTTCCGGGGTTCTTTTCACCTTTCCCTCACGGTACTTTCCGCTATCGGTCAATCAGTAGTATTTAGCCTTGGGGGGTGGGCCCCCCATCTTCCCACAGGGTTACACGTGTCCCGTGGTACTCGTCGATTACCCGTCCATACTATTTTCGTCTACGGGGATCTCACCCTCTGCGTCCGACCTTCCCATGTCGTTCAACTAATAATACAGCCTTGATGTAATCAGGGCTCTTCCTCGTTCGCTCGCCGCTACTAAAGGAATCGATGTTTCTTTCTTTTCCTCTGGGTACTAAGATGTTTCAGTTCCCCAGGTTCCCTCCATAACGCTATGTATTCACGTCACAGTGACTGGTCTTCTACCAGCCGGGTTTCCCCATTCGGATATCTACGCTTTATCGGTTATGTGCACCTACACGTAGCTTTTCGCAGCTTGTCGCGTCCTTCTTCGGCTCTGATTGCCAAGGCATTCACCCTGTGCTCTTTTCTTCTTGATCCTRAMRTTYKTWYCYAAWKTTGTTAAAATTTGGTAAGTCACTAAGCGTTAGCGTGTGACTGATGTAAAAACTAACGCATTTTTCGGCAAAATTCTTCCTTAACTGAATAAGGAATATTGGCGAAAAATACGATCCTAAAATTACGTTTTCGTGTTAAGAAATTGTATTTCAAAWTTTTWTTTATACACTATGCTGTTTTCAATGATCGACGYWTTTRYCCRAATTKRATSAAWYYKGKCMAGTYRCYAWGYRTTWGCRTGKGRCTGGTRYAAWYRCTAACGCATTTTTCGACAAAATTCTTCCTTAAATAAATAAGGAATTCTGATGAAAAATACGATCCTTTTGTTTTATGAACTTGCGTTCARTTTKTKATGGTGGGCTTGGGAGGACTTGAACCTCCGACCTCACRYTTATCAGSCRTGCGMTMWAWMYACCTGAGCTACAAGCCCATGCGTTTGTTYTAAAAATTGGTGGAGATGARRAGACWTGAACTYCYGAYCCCCTGCTTGCAAGGCAGGTGYTCTYCCAACTGAGCTACACCCCCCNAACATTAAAACGTATTMAGTTTATGCTGATTGCTTSTGTYTTGTATRACYMAATGGTCATACAAAAGAAAATAGTACCATGACTTCCTGTATTCCCTAGAAAGGAGGTGATCCAGCCGCACCTTCCGATACGGCTACCTTGTTACGACTTCACCCCAATTACTGACCCCACCTTCGGCAGCTGGTTCCTTACGGTTACCTCACTGACTTCGGGTGTTGCCAACTCTCGTGGTGTGACGGGCGGTGTGTACAAGACCCGGGAACGCATTCACCGCAGCATTCTGATCTGCGATTACTAGCAACTCCAACTTCATGCAGGCGAGTTGCAGCCTGCAATCCGAACTGAGATCTGTTTTAAGGGATTAGCTTCACCTCGCGGTTTCGCAGCCCTCTGTTCAGACCATTGTAGCACGTGTGTAGCCCAGGTCATAAGGGGCATGATGATTTGACGTCGTCCCCACCTTCCTCCGTGTTATCCACGGCAGTCTGCTTAGAGTGCCCAACTAAATGATGGCAACTAACCACAGGGGTTGCGCTCGTTGCGGGACTTAACCCAACATCTCACGACACGAGCTGACGACAACCATGCACCACCTGTCTCTCTGTYCCCGAAGGRAAAGYCYRATCTCTYRGRTKGTCAGAGGATGTCAAGACCTGGTAAGGTTCTTCGCGTTGCTTCGAATTAAACCACATGCTCCGCTGCTTGTGCGGGTCCCCGTCAATTCCTTTGAGTTTCAACCTTGCGGTCGTACTCCCCAGGCGGAGTGCTTATTGCGTTAGCTGCGGCACTGAGTCTCCCCAACACCTAGCACTCATCGTTTACGGCGTGGACTACCAGGGTATCTAATCCTGTTTGCTCCCCACGCTTTCGCACCTCAGCGTCAGTATTTGTCCAGCAAGCCGCCTTCGCCACCGGTGTTCCTCCTAATATCTACGCATTTCACCGCTACACTAGGAATTCCACTTGCCTCTCCAATACTCAAGTCTTTCAGTTTCAAATGCATGTCACCGGTTGAGCCGGTACCTTTCACATCTGACTTAAAAAACCGCCTGCGTGCCCTTTACGCCCAGTAAATCCGGACAACGCTTGTCCCCTACGTATTACCGCGGCTGCTGGCACGTAGTTAGCCGGGACTTTCTTCTTGGGTACCGTCTTTTTTTCTTCCCCAATAACAGAGCTTTACGATCCGAAAACCTTCTTCACTCACGCGGTATTGCTGCGTCAGGGTTTCCCCCATTGCGCAATATTCCCCACTGCTGCCTCCCGTAGGAGTCTGGACCGTGTCTCAGTTCCAGTGTGACCGTTCGCCCTCTCAGACCGGTTACCCATCGTCGCCTTGGTGAGCTGTTATCTCACCAACTAGCTAATGGGACGCGGGTCCATCCTATGGCACCGGAGCGTTTAATACATCTGCCATGCGACAAATATATCTTATAAGGCATTACTCCCAGTTTCCCGAGGCTATTCCTTTCCATAGGGTAGGTTACCCACGCGTTACTCACCCGTTCGCCACTTTCTAAAAGATCCGTGCAAGCACTTCTCTTTTGTCTCGTTCGACTTGCATGTGTTAAGCATACCGCCAGCGTTCGTCCTGAGCCAGGATCAAACTCTCAATAAAAGTTTGTATTTAAAGCCGTTAGGCCTTTAAATGCTGTCTCATTTGAATAACTGTAGTTTATCCTCTACCGAGTTAATGTTTTTAAGAGTGCATCTCTCTGTTTCTATTTTAGCCGCCTTCATCCTTGCGGATGTTTTGGCTGTTTTACAGGTTTTATGGTACTATTCTCTTTTCTATGACCGCCGTTCTGCAATCGTTTCCGACCGAAGAAGCTTTTCTATTATATCGTCATTTCCCGATGTTGTCAAGCTGTTTTTTGAAATTCTTTTGCGTTAATTCCAAGCTAATTTCAATGTGTCAGCCCAATGTCCGCCGCCTCTGTTACGAGACAACTTCATTAGTATACGCTCTTTGTTCCTTCTTGTCAATGCTTTTTTAAAAGTTTTTTTGTTTTTCTTTTGTTTTAGTCAAAAGACCCTGGTATCTGTTAATTGTTTGGTTTCAAGGACAAAATTTAACTATTATTCCGAGAGGTTTTAATTATATCCCCTTATAATTACTGTTTAAACATTTTATTTTGAAAACCAATCTTTTTCTTATGAATTAAAGGAGCTCAGAATTTTAAAATTCTGAGCTCCTTGTCCATTAATTTATTAGTCGATGGGTTTCATTGTCGGGAAAAGAATAACGTCTCTAATACTATGCTGATTGGTGAATAGCATCACCAGTCGATCAATTCCGATTCCTAAACCACCAGTAGGTGGCAAACCCACTTCCAGGGCATTGATAAAGTCGGCATCGAATGGATGGGCTTCATCATCACCATCTGTTTTCTTCTGTACCTGAGACATAAACCGCTCTTTCTGATCAATGGGATCATTGAGTTCGGAGAAGGCGTTAGCACATTCAGCACCGTTTATATAAAGTTCAAATCGCTCCGTGTAGCGTGGGTCTTTGGGATCTTTCTTGGCCAATGGTGAAATTTCAACTGGATGCATGGTCACAAAGGTTGGTTGGATCAGTTTATCTTCAACAAATTCGTCAAAGACTTCGGCCATAATTTCACCGATACTGTTTTTCCCGTCCACATCCACATGCAGTTCTTTTGCAGCAGCCCGGGCAACATCGAGATCTGTCATCACATCAAAATCCACATTGGTATGTTCTTTAACCAAATCAACCATTCTGGCCCGTTTAAATGGTGCTGCCAGACTGATTTCCTTATCGCCGTAAATAACGATTTCTGATTTATTGACTTCCTCGGCCAGATAACTATAGAGCTCTTCGATCATTTTCATCAGATCGTCATAGTTCGCATATGCCTCGTAGGATTCTAACAATGTGAATTCAGGGTTATGGGTAGCGTCCATGCCTTCGTTTCTGAACACACGACTCATTTCATAAACCTTATCAAACCCACCAACAATTAATCGTTTAAGCGGCAGTTCCAGGGCAATTCGACAGTATAGCGTGATATCCAGAGCATTATGGTGAGTCATAAAAGGTCTGGCATTGGCACCGCCAGCCAAATTTGAAAGAACTGGCGTTTCTACTTCGATAAAATCACGCGAATCATAAAACTCCCGTATCTTTCGCATAATCAGCGATCGTTTTTGAAAAACATCCTTTACTTCGGGATTTACAATCAAATCAACATAACGCTGCCGATAACGCAATTCCATATCTTTTAGACCATGATATTTTTCCGGCAGAATTTGTAAAGATTTGCTCAGCAGTGTCAGTTCCGAAACTCTGACCGAGATCTGACCCATTTTTGTTTTGAAAATTTCCCCTTTAACGCCAACGATATCCCCGATGTCATAGGTTTTAATTTCGTCATACATATCAACCAGGGCGTCTTTTTTCAGGAATAACTGAATTCTTCCAGTAGAATCCTGAAGATCGTAAAAAGAAACTTTTCCCTGCCCTCGTTTAGACATGATCCGTCCTGCCATGGTCACTTCTTTTTCTTCATATTCATCGAAAGATGCTTCAACTTTTTTTGCGTGAACGCTGACACTATAACTGGTATTTTCAAAGGGATTCTTCCCTGCGTCTTGTAATTTTTTTAATTTATCTCTTCTAATCTCTAGAAGTTCACTAAGGTTTTCTGTTGTCAATGTCTGCTCCCCTATCTACGTATTTCTAAAATTTGATATGCTGCTTCACCGTCAGGAATTTGAACCTTTACCGTATCGCCTACCTTGGCTCCAAGCAGCGCAGACCCAATCGGAGACTCATTGGAAATGCGGTTATTCTTGGGATCAGATTCAGCCGATCCAACAATTTTATATTCGGCTTCAAAGTCCAATAATGGGTTTTTAATTTTAACGATACTGCCAACGCCAACGTCTTCCGTATGGATATCTTTGTCAACAATAACAACTGCTATTTTCAGCTTGTGTTCCAACTCCGAAATTCGGCCTTCAACAAACCCCTGTTCATTTTTAGCTTCATCATATTCGGCATTTTCACTTAAATCACCAAATTCCCGGGCGGTCTTAATGCGATCCGCAACCTCGTGGCGCTTAACTGTTTTCAAATACTCCAGTTCCTTTTTTATGGCATTAAAGCCATCCTCAGTTATCACTAATTCTTTTCCGTTTATTCCCATTTTATTCCTCCATCTGACACGATACTCATTCTTAATCACAGGTGTCATTAATTATTTTTTAACTTTTTTTCTATAACTTTTTTTCTATAGACATTATTTGCTTGGTTTACTTGCCAATAACAGTTTTTCCCCACATGTAATGAACCAACTTTTCAGGAACCAAAACTGAACCATCCGCTTGTTGGTAATTTTCTAAAATTGCAGCAAAGGTCCTACCCACCGCCAGTCCTGATCCATTGAGGGTATGCAAGAACCGGGTTTTTTTGGTTTCACCGTCTCTAAAGCGGATGTTAGCCCGTCGGGCCTGGTAGTCTTCAAAATTTGAACAGGAACTGATTTCTACATAGCGGTTGTAGCTAGGCATCCATACTTCAATATCGTAGGTTTTCGCCGAACTAAAGCCCAGATCTCCCGTGCATAATTCAACTACCCGATAAGGAATCCCCAGTAGTTTTAAAATTTGTTCGGCATTGTTTGTTAAAGCTTCAAGTTCTTCATAAGATCGATCGGGATGAACAAATTTAACCATTTCCACCTTGTCGAACTGATGATTACGAATTAATCCTCGGGTATCACGACCTGCCGAACCCGCTTCTTGTCTGAAACAAGGCGTATAGGCGGTAAAGTATTTTGGCAGTTCTTCTTCTGCTAATATTTCGTCGCGATAGATATTGGTTACCGGCACCTCTGCAGTTGGCACCAGAAAAAAGTCCTTGCTGGGCAAATGAAAGGCATCATCTTCAAATTTAGGTAATTGCCCGGTGCCAGTCATACTTTCCCGATTCACCATAAATGGTGGAGAGATTTCAGTGTACTGATGCTCCACGCAATGGGTGTAGAGCATAAAGTTAATCAAAGCCCGCTGCAAACGGGCTCCTTCGCCTTTAAACATACTAAATCGAGCGCCGGTTATTTTGACGGCCCGTTCAAAATCCAGGATGTCCAGATCTACCCCAATATCCCAATGGGCTTTAATCTCAAAATCAAAGTTTCTGGGTTCGCCCCATTTTCTGACTTCCAGATTGTCAGTATCGTCTTTCCCAACCTTAACTTGAGGATTGGGAATATTCGGAAAATTCAGCAATAAAACTTTGATCTCATCATCGATTGCTTTAACTGCCGTATCCAACTCCTTGATCTTGTTTGACAATTCCTTCATTTCTGCAAATATCTCGGAGCAATCCTTGTTTTCTTTTTTCAAAACCGGAATTTGTTTTGACACCAGATTTTGACGGCTCTTCATTTCTTCAACTTGAACCAATGTTTCCCGGCGTTTTTCATCTAAAGCGGTAATTGCGCTTAAATCGTATTGACCGCGTTTGTCCAAGCCAGCCTGAACTTCTTCTTTATTTTCTCTTATGCGCTTTATATCGAGCATTTTATCCTCCTGCTTTTATAACTTATGATCTTATCTCCTATTGAGTTACGCCAGAAAGTTGCGTAAGCTGAGCCAGAACCTGTTCCAACTCATTTATTTTCTGACCGTATCCTGCCCAGTTACCGGCTTTTTGGGCTTCTTGAGCTTCTTTAAATAGGCTATTAGCCTTAACCACTAATTCTGCATTAGTGGATGTGCTACCACCAGTGCTTTGAGGTACTGCGTTGTCATCTAGTATTTCCTGAATGTCAAAAACCTGTGCCAATGCCAGTTCCAGAGAGTCAGCCATGACAATTTCGTTCTGGTAACAAACCACCACTTTTTTTAATTCCGGCAGATTGTTGTCACCACCAGATGCTTGAATGTAGATTGGTTCCACATAAATAATCGCATTTTCGATCGGTATCGACATCAGATTCCCGCGCAGAACCCGAGAGCCCTGCTGACCTAAAAGCGTCAACTGTGGTGAAATAATCGTATCCTGATCAATCCGCTGTTCAATCTGCATCGGTCCATAAACCAATTGCTGTTTAGGGAACTCATACAGGATCAACTGCCCATAACCAGCACCATCCGACACGCCTGCCAACCAGGCAATCATATTATCTTTATCTTTAGGGGTAAACGGTACCGTCAGCATGAATTCTGCTTCCCGATCCGGCAACTTCATAATCGTATAAGCTGACCCTACAGGTACTTCCGACTTTTCTGATTCATAAAACTGGGTCGCGGTTTCCCACTGATCTTCTTTATTATAAAAGACCCGGGCATTTGACATATGATAGGTTTTATAAATATCCGATTGAATATCAAACATGGTTTTTGAATACCGCAGATGTGCTCTGATTCCTTCCGGCATTTCAGAGAGATCTTTTAAAAATCCCGGGAATATTTTGCTGTAGGTTTCCAGTACCGGTTCGTCATCAACCTTATAAAAGGTCACGTCGCCATTATAGGCATCAACAACCACCTTGACTGAATTGCGGACATAATTATTGCCGGCATTATCAAAGGGTTGTGAATAAGGGTAGCGATCACTGGTAGTGAAAGCATCAACAATCCAATACAGACGACCTTCTGAGATCACCATGTAAGGATCGCTCTCATAGCTTAAAAATGGCGCAATCGTTGAGACCCGTTCTGAAATATTCCGATGGATCAGCATTCTGCTCTCATCGGTAATTTCATTTGCCAAAAGCAGTTCTGATGACCCATGGTAGAGCGCAAATGCCAATTTATTAATAAAGGACATCTCTATTCCCGCTGTTCCCGTGTAGGTCACCTCCTGGTTATCATTCCCCTGAGGGTAATCAAACTCTGCTGTGGTACAGTTTGTAACCACATAGTCATAATCATTTTCGCCAAAGTATATCCGGGGTTCGTCAATAATCAGCTCACTCACATCCGTAACTGGCGGAATATCTTTGACAATTAGATCTGGTTGTCCGACATTATTGGTTTTATTTACCGGAGACACCGCCACGCCAAAGCCATGGGTATACTTCAAATGCTGATTAACCCAGGTTTTTGCTTCATCGGGCAGTAAGTTATTGTTCATTTCCCGGGTACCCAGAAAGACCTGGGTATAGACACCATTAACAAAATAGCGATCCACATCGACATCATAGAATTGATAGTAGTTACGAATCCCCTGCAGGGAATTATACATTTCCTGAGTTGGGATTTGATCATTAATGGGTATATTATCGATCGTAATCTGATTTTCTTTAATATCCTGAGCCGTTATTTCCTGAGTCCCTGAAAACTCTTTCGTTTCCACATTCGCCAAATCATAGGCGTGTTGCGTAAAATCGATATTATTGGCAATATACTGCTCTTCTTTTGTAAATTGGTTGGGGATAACAACCAGAGATTCGTAGATGCCCTGGGCAGCTCCACCCAGAATTACCACAACAATTAGTAGGACCGGACCAGCCCCCATTAATAAATACTTTTTCCGATAACCCGCAACGATCGATATGACCGCCAGAACCAAACATAAGACACCTTTAACGATGATGACCTTTAGTCCGATATCAATGTCTGCTGCACCGGCGCCATAGACAATTCCCGACGTCGAATACAACAACTGAAAAGCTTCCATAAAGCTTCCCAATGACAGGATTAAAAAAAGCACGCCTAAAAAGATACCAATCTGCTTGGATGCGATCTCAAGATAGGATTTGAATATCCCCTTGGCATTGTCTTTAATGGAATCCAGATCTTGTTCCCGGCTGAATTCGATTTTCTTTCCCTGATAAAGAATATATGCTGTATATAAAAACGTCAGCACCACAATGGTTGCGAAAAATCCAATAAATATTGAAAAAATTTCCTGGTATAATGGCAAACCAAAAAAATAAAGAGCCAGATCCTGGTTGAATATCGGATCTGTCAGATTAAATTGAGTCTGATTGACAAATTCCAGTATTTGGTACCAAAGCTGGTCGGCAATCATAATGGTAAGAAAAAATGCGACCAAACCACTCACTGCAATAGCAATGATATTTTGCTTTTTTGTCGCTTTCTGAACACTCCCAATATACTTTGATGAAATGCGATTAAGCAATTTTAAATAAAAAAACAAAATAAGTATCAATCCGATAAAGATCGGAATACCTATTTGTGTTTTTGTCACCAATTCTTTAAAGAAAATTTGCGTATATCCCATTTCCACAAACCAAAGATAATCAACATAAAATCGGTTCAGTGATAACAGAATGGCAAAAATCACGAATAACACACCTAATCCAATTAAGAGTGTTTTATTTCTCTTTCTCATTTTCTTCACTTCTTTCCTAATAATATCGTATTTTTCTCTAATTTTATCATTATATCACATTTTTTTGACAATTCATTAATAAAATGTAATATTTCCGATTAAAAGAGGATCATTTAGAAATTGAATCCCTTCTTTTGCCAGCCGATAAAAACAAAGACCACTCAGACTTGAATTGGAAAGTCAAAATAGGTTTCGGGATAAGGCTCTTCCGTGAGGGTAAAATGCCACCATTCCTGCTGTAGCGGTTCAAACCCCTCCGAACGCATCAGATAACGCAACAAAACCCGGTTTTTACTCTGTTCCAGGGTAAGATGGTCGTAATCGCTGTAGGAGATCTCTGAGAAAAAATCAAAAATACCACCCATGTCAATTTCAATCCCGGTTTTTATGTTTACCACTGTCAGATCCACCGTGCTACCCCGAGTGTGGGAAGATTCCGGGGCAATAAAGCCCCCTTCGAAAACTTCTTGTCGCGTCTTATCTGGATAGTAGATGCTTTTGGTCTTCCCATCTTCTTGCTGATTACCCCATCGCACGAAATGATCGACTGCCCGCTTGGGTCGATACCCATCAAAAACCTTTAATCCAAATCCGTCTCCCATAAGTTGCTTTTGCACACGTTCCAATGCGATTGTTGCTTTTTCAGTTAATAAAATCCTGGGCGTTTCATAACCATCGATTCGTTCACCGACAAAGTTATCCCCTGTAAAGTATTTCACATCCGTAATGATTCCCGGAATTTCCAGGGAAATATCAACAAAATCATTGGGACGTACAATCATAATTTTTTTCATTGATTATCCCCTAGTTTTATGCATGATCATTATCTATTTCCCTATTTTATACGATGATTGATCTGATTACCAGCAATAATTATCAAAATCAATAAAAGTAGCGATAATCCACCTTAATTATTGGATAACAAATGATTAAGTCGCCTATTTGGTACTAAATTTATCCATTATTTTACGATATCCAGCGAAATTCGACCATCCAAAATTTCGATGATCCGATCCGCTTTTTCGGCAACACGCCGATCATGGGTGATAATTACAAAGGTGGTTCCCAACTCCTGGTTGATTCTACGGAAGAGTTGATAGATACTGTCGGTAGTCTGAGAATCCAAATTGCCGGTGGGTTCGTCAGCAAGAATAATTTTCGGCTGATTCATCAGTGCTCTGGCAATGGCGGTCCGTTGCTGTTGCCCTCCCGACATATTTGTCGCTAAATTGTTCTCGACCTTTTCTAGTCCTACCAGGCTTAGTATTTCCTTTGCCCTTTCCTGACTTTTTTTATCTGCTTTACCCTTGGCGATCCGATAGGGCATCAACACATTTTCCAGGGCAGTAAACTCCGGCAGCAGATAGTGAAACTGAAAAACAAAACCCAATGTTTCGTTTCGCAAATCATCCAAACGTCCTTTTGACATATTTTTGGTGGATACCCCGTTAATAATCACGTCCCCTTTAGTCGGACGATCCAAGGTTCCCATAATATTGAGAAGGGTACTTTTGCCACTGCCGGACTCACCAATAATGGCATTAAACGAACCTGTTTTAAATCCAAGATCAAGTTTATCCAGTGCAACTGTCTTGATCGTTTTACCGTAGACCTTTGATACCCCTTTTACTTCAACCACACAATTATCCATTTTTAATTACCTCCATGGGGTCCAACTTGGACACTCGAATGGCCGGTATTAAGGCCGCCAGTGTCGAAGCTGCAATGGCAATTCCCGCTGAAATACCGATAAAATGCCAATCAATATAGAAAGGAACCAGAGAAGATCCATCCGGGTTGGTGACAAAGGTGGCAAATGACCAGCTTAGTCCGATTCCCAGTCCGATACCGACAAAAGCCCCTAAAATACCCAACAAAAATCCCTGAGACAAAAAAACCAGACTGGCTTTGAGATTATGCATTCCCATGGCTTTTAATATCCCGATCTGTCGCGATTTTTGTACCACACTGATCGCCAATACACTGGCAATACCCAAAACCACTGATATCAGCACAAAAACCTGAATCATCAGGCTTGAGGCGGTTTGACCTGAGAGTCCCGATAACAAGGCCTCATTCTCTGCTTTCCAATTGGATACAACTAAGGTGTTGTCTTTCAAACGCTGCTCCACCAACATTGCCACTTCATCGGCAGCAAAAACATCACTTACCTGCATTTCGATCTGCGACACGCCTTCTCCGGTTTCCAGGAATGCCTGTGCGGTACCGGCATTTGTCAGAATCCAAGATTCATTTAGCGATTTTACCTGTAGATCAAAAAAACCGGTCACCAGAAAATTTCCTGTCTTTCCTGAGGGGGTGAGCATCTCAATTGTATCTCCGATCTTCACACCCAGGTTTTCGGAAAGATCTTCACCTAAAATGACGTCATTTTCATTCGTTCCCAGCTTTCCTTTGACAAGCCGATCAGTTAATTTATAAATTCCCTGGGCTGCATCCCAATCAAAGCCTCTCATCACAATTGTTGTCGACTGATCGGCTGTTTTTACAATTGCCGGACCCTGAATAACCGCCACCGGGTGTATGATCTCATCTGGACTCGCAGCTTTAATTGTTTTGATTTTTGCCTGGGGGGCTAGAATATAATTACCATCTTCTTTGGGAGAGACCGTAATCTGAGCGGCACTTCCGACAGTTTTATCAACCAGGCTTTTTTGAAGCCCTGTGATTAACGACCCAATAAAGATCTGTACCGATACCCCAATGGCGATCCCCAACACAATGAGGGCTGTTTGTGCCTTGCTTGATTTTAAAAAACGAAGGGCGATATCAAATGCCAGTTTCATCTATTTCCCACCCTTCCGTTATTCTTGCCACTGCATTGTAGCTGTCCACATAAAAATCACCGCCGATTTCTTTGACCACCGCCAGATTTTCTTTAAAAGCGGCTCCGCCTAAAACGATGCTGGTATCCTTGCCCAGAATTTTTCTGACATCTTCTATTGTTCTCTTGGCCACAACCAGATTAAAGTAATTACTGACCCCCATGGCAATGACCGCTGGCTGTAACCTGACCATCGCTTGTAAAAGGGCTTCCGGTGGCGTGTTGGCACCTAAAAAATAGACCTGATGACCACATAAGGTAAAAAAATCAGCGATCATCCGGGCACCAACATCATGATATTCTTCAGCTGGACAAAAAATCAGGATTTTCTTTCGCCCCTTTTTATCACTGTTTTGTAAGCCATCATTGACCACCCGGGGATAGCAGTATTCAATGACGGTCCGAACTACGGAAGTTCTAAAATGTTCTTTCCAGATTGCCACTGATTCTCTTCTTTCTTCCAGCTCCATTTTATTTTGGGCCGGCGTTAACCATTCAGTGTATAGCTCCACCAGTCCAACCTTCCCAGTTTCCAGTGCATCCAAAGCAATTCGCACCGCATTGGGTTTATCATCATTTTCCAGGCATTCTACGAATTTTTCATATAGCATATGTACACCATCCAATTAATATTACTTATTACTATTTTACCCCGGGGTCTTAAAAACAAACAGATTTATATATCAATTTAAAAGGAAGAATCCCTGTAATTTAAAAATTACAGGGATTCTTTTAAGCTTAAGCACGATTAGAGGTCGATAACCCATTTTCCAATGCTTTCCAGTTTTTCTTTTGTCAATCCACAGTCGAGTAAATAACCAAGCTCATCCAAAGTGCCTTGTCCCAGGGGAACCATCGTCGCGCCTGAGTCACTTCCCAATGCAATGTTCACACCCATTGCATCTGCTTTTTTTACCATCGACTGATGTTGTCTAAAATAAGCTTCCGATACTTTCTGATATTTTTTTAGTGGGTTCCCGTCATCACATCTGGCAATATTGGCAAACGGTGCCAGGGTCGGCACCCAAACAACGCGACTCTCACGCATCGCCTGGAGACAGTCATCATTTATCCCATAACCGTGTTCAATGGTATCTGCTCCGGATCTCAAAGCGATCATAATACCCTCTGGTGTATTGGCGTGAACCATGACTGATAACCCTTTTTGATGGGCATGATCAATCATCTTCGAACATTCACTTTTAGAGAAACCCACCGGTCCCGAAGCACCAAATGCGGTAAAACTCATGATACCGGTAAGAATAATCTTGATAAAGTCCGGCTTTTGTTTGATGAGTTGATTCATCTTTTTAATGCCATCCTCTAGATTATCTACGGAGTCCCCTAAAAAATCACCGTAATGACCTTTCTTATATAAAGCTCGGATGGGTGTCTTAACTAAAAGATTGGAATCTTTTGAAATATCTCTGAGAATTATTCCAATTCCTGAACCATCCCCACCATCACGGATTGCCTGTACCCCTATATTTTGATAGCTTTGGATATGTTTTTTCATCGTCTCTACTGCTAAATCATCGGCAATATCAGACCTACGCAATCCTTTGAACTGACCCAAACCACAATGAACATGACAGTCGATTAACATCTTTTTATTTACGCAAACGTCTTATTATACTTGTGGCGTTATTGGTGCAATTCCAGCCATATCAAGAATTTCTGGGATTCTATTTTCCCAGCCTAATGACATAATATGAACGCCCTGGGCATATTCTTTACACTCTCTGATCAGACGTGCACAAATTTCTACGCCAGTATCGCCTGCTTTTGTTTTTTCCTTATCCGCTTTCAATTCTTCAATCATGTCATCGGGAACATGAACACCAGCTACGTTGGCATTCATATAGCGGCACATGCCGACATTTTTGGGGATGATCAGTCCAAGTTGAACGGGAACACCAAATTGTTTTGCCTGTTCCATAAATTTAATGAATTTTTCTGGCTCATAAACGCCCTGAGTCTGGAAATATTCGCATCCGGCTTTTACCTTTGCTTCCATTTTGGCCAATTGAACATCGACAGAGTCACTACATGGTGACACAACAGCACCCTTAGCAAACTTTGGCGGCGCGCCATCAATGGCGTTGCCAGCAATGTCGAAGCCTTCTTCTATCCGTTTTACCGCATGAGTCAATGACACCGAATCCAGATCGAAAACAGGTTTTGCTTGTGGGTGATCTCCCAATGTGGTGTAATCACCGGTTAATAATAATAAATTCTCAATGCCTAGTAATGCCGCACTTAATACATCAGACTGTAAGGCAATACGATTTCGGTCACGGCAGGTAATTTGAAAGATTGGAAGCAGTCCCTCATCTTTTAAAACCTTACAGGTTGCCAGCGAACCGGTCCGCATGACTGAGGACTGATTGTCCGTTACATTCAATGCATGAACTCGGGTCTTTAAAAACTCATGGGCGTCTTTAATCAGGTGGTCAAGTTCAATCCCTTTTGGAGGTCCTACTTCTGCAGTTAATACAAACTCACCACGTTGAAACAACTCAGTTATTCTCATTTATAATTACTCCTAATCTTCTTAAATTATTGGTTCTTCTGCGTTTGGATTGCAATAGTTGCGCACTTTTGGGGTGTCATATTTCATGTTATCCAGCTTATTCAGTTTTTCCAATTTTCGGTAAATTCGTTCCCATCCGCATTCCATTTCTTTATCAACTTCACACATGCCTTCTTTGGCGCCGCCACATTGGCCGTTGAGCAGACTTTTCGAACACGCGGTAATTGGGCAAATCCCGCCCGTACCATTAAGGTAGCATTCGCCACACTGTCCACAATCAACATTGAGTGGTGTGACTCCCTGGAATCCCGGTAATGGATAGGTATCGCAACAGGAATAGACTCTTTTGCCCTCAAATAAAGCGGCAACAGTCTGAACCCCAACGCCACAGGAAAACACCAGAACGGTATCGGCCGCATTAATGACATCGGTATGTTTCTGTAATTGTAATTTTAGATTATCCGGGTTACAGATGTAATCCGTTGTGATAATCTGAGTCACGCCGCTTAGGTCTTTTTGTAGTTCATCCGCTTCATGTTCAGCGAAATATACTTCTTTGCAACCATGACAGTTAATGATTACTGTTTTTCCTTTTGCCAGTGCTTCGATTGTTTCTTTTGATTTTAGTTGGGTAATCAGCATTTTATTTACCCTCCCTTATGGCAGTTTTTCCAATTTTAATTCGCTCAACAATTGGAATTTTTGATGAGCAGATATATTCACAACATCCACATTCAATACAATCCATGGCATTTTGTGTTTTCATACCTTCCCAGTCTTCTGAAAGTGCGTATTTAGTGAAATACAGTGGTCGCAATTCCATTGGACAAACGTCAACACAACGTCCACACTTGATACATTCGACCGCCTCTTTAACCGTCGTTTCAACAGCAATAATCCCATTGGAACACTTCAACATCGGAACATTAAGGTTTTCCTGGGCAAATCCCATCATTGGACCACCGATTTTAATCGTAACATCGTCGCCGACTACATCGCCGCAATGATTGACAATTTCTTTAATAGAGGTCCCAATTTTGACTAAGTAATTGCCGGGTTTATTCATCCGATTTCCGCTGACAGTCATCACGCGCTCAACCAGCGGCATGCCTAACTGGATTGCATCTGATACCGCTTTGGCAGTGCTGACGTTACATACGATTGCGCCAACATCCATTGGTAAACCGCCACTTGGCACGGTCTTACCCATAACCCGTTTGATAAGCATTTTTTCAGCCCCTTGGGGGTATTTGGTTTTGGCAACCACGATTTCGATGTTATCAATATCCGCTGTTTTTGCCTGCAGTAATTCAACTGCATCAAGCTTATTGTCTTCAATGGCAATCACACCTTTTGGTGCGCCGGATGCTTTCATCATGGCTTTTAAACCATAGATCACTTCATCAGCATACGCCAATAGCACCTGATGATCGGCTGTCAAAATTGGTTCACATTCACAGCCATTAAGTAATACCAGTTCGATTGGTTTAGGTGATTTAAGTTTAACGGCCGTTGGGAATCCAGCCCCACCCATACCGACAACACCTTTTTCACGGACAATTTCAATAATTTCATCAGCAGAAAGTTTATCAAGTTCTCCAGCCGGTTTTACCGACTCGTCGAGGGTGTTCTTACCGTCTGATTGAATGACAACGGCTAAGCTGTCAAGACCGCTAATTGGATGTCGTCGCGGTTCAACGGCAACAACGGTACCGCTGACACTGGCATGAATACCACTACTGATAAGGCCTACTGCTTGAGCAATTTTCTGACCCATTTTTACCTGTTGTCCAACTTTTACAATCGGTTCAGCGGGCGCACCGGCATGTTGCGACATTGGAATTACGACATTTACCGGTTCCGGGAAACGTACCAATGAGCAGTGTTCACTTAACTCTTTCCACTCAGTTGGGTGGATTCCGCCATAGTAACCTTCATATCGTTCTTCCCGAACAGATTTCACGTATTCGTCGATAAATTTGTAGTTGACTTTGGAATAATCCCGAAGTTCCACTGGCTGGTCCAATAATTCTTGCAAACGTCCTTGTTTCTTTAGCCGATCATAGATAAGCTGCCATCCGCAATCCATTTCTTTATCTACTTCACATTTGCCATTTTTGGCGCCGCCGCATTGGCCGTTTAACAAACTCTTTGAACAATCAACGATTGGGCAGATCCCGCCGGTCAAGTTCAAGTAACACTGTCCACATGCATCGCATAAGGTCGTTGTTAATGCCATTCCATGATGGCCATCAGCAATAACGGAATCGCTGCCAGCATATACTGGGATTTCAGCCAATCCTGCAATTGTCTGAATACCCAGACCACATGAAATAACAAACACATTTTTAGCTTCTTTCGGAAGAAGCTCTTCAAAGCTTTTCGATGTCAACGGTTCGTTGCACAGAAAATCGATTTGAGCTGAGCCGACGATCGTCTTGCCTTGTTCTTTGGCAATCGCTTCAAACAAACCGCACTCCGGCTCGTCAAAGCTATCGAGTTCTTTAAAGCATTTGTTACAAGCGATAACAAACAAATCATCTTTGTCGGTTAGAACTGCCTCAAGCTCTTCCTTTCTCTTTAGTTTAAACTTCGTGTAATCCTCCAATTGTATACCTCCTTTGATTTTTGGGAATTTATAGTAATCCGCTTTGCATTTTACAAGCTTTAATGACATGAGCTGCCAGTAATGCTGTTGTGATTGGGCCAGTTCCGCCGCCGCATCCCGGTGTTGCCGAAGTAATCATTGCAACCTTGTCTAAACAGTCTACATGCGCATCTCCTGCACGGATTTTTTTGCCTTCTGCATTTAAAACAAATTCTTTATTTTCGTCTTTCATCTGAGACATTGCCACATCGATTAAAATACAATCTTCACTTAACATTTCTGGTTTAACTAAACCATAAATACCACAAGCGGTGACAACAATATCTGCTTTTTTAGTGAAGGAAGCGGTATCTTTTGTATGAACGTGACACATCGTTACGGTCGCAAATTCATTTGTTAACATAATTGTCAGCGGTTTTCCCAATACGTTAGAGTTATTAATAACAACAACGTCTTTACCTTTAACATCAATGTTATAGAATTTGAACATTTCCATAACGCCTTCAGCAGTACATGGGAAGAATCCTCTTTCATCGGCGATCATCAACTTACCCAGATTAGTCGGGTTAAGGGCATCAGGATCTTTTTCAGGGCTTAACATATATTTGATTTTATCAGCATCAATTTGATCTGGAAGCGGTTGGAAGATTAAAACAGAATGAATGTTTTTATCTGCATTGATTGCTTCAAGCTTCGCAATGAAGTCAGCTTCTGTTACATCAATTGGGAATTGAACAGATTCAACTTCGATATTTGATTTTCCCATTCGGGTAATAATGCTTTTTTCGTAAGAAATAGAACCGGCGTCTTCGCCAACTCGCATAATCGCCATTTTTACCTGAATGCCTTTGCCTTTTAATTCATTAGCATCCTTTAGTACTTGAGCCAATACTGATTCGCTTACTTCTTTTCCACTTAATAATTTTGCTGCCATAATTATAATACTCCTCTTGATTCAAAATTTTTGGACTTAACTCTTTATGAAAGTTGTTTTTCAACTTGCGCATAAACGCGATCACAGATTTTTATACCTTTTTCTAACATTGGCTTGATTCTATTATTAACGTCTGCGACATAGTCTTGATCTTTTATTGTTTTAATGTTAATTAAAACATTTACCCAGCCGCTGATCATCGCTGCTCTTAAACATTGCACCCCACAGGCGACATCACTAATCGCTAAGGCAGAACCTTTTCCCACTAATTCTTCCTGGATTAAAACAGCTTTGTAACATACCTCAACAATTTCTAGCGGGATGCTACACGCTACCTTTGTACATTCTTCTAAAGTTTTTTCTTTAAAAGCTTTTTCTTCTTCAGTTTCTTTGGGAAGGCCATAAGCTTTGGACAACGGCAAAAAGTTTTTTGCGTCTTCATCGATCATTGCTAATAAACGATCTTGAAGAATCAACGATTCTTTTAAAATACGCTGAATATCGTCTTCATATTCCGCATATTTCTTCTTGCCAGTCGTTAGATTACCAACCATTCCGGCTAATGCCGTTCCGATTGCTCCAACTAAAGCAGCTGCACCACCACCGCCCGGAACAGCTGCTTTACTGTATAGGGCTTCAACAAATTCTGTACATTTTTTTTCTGATATCGAACTCAGATTGGTTCCTACTGCATCAAATTCCATTTGCTAACTCCACTTCAATCTTTTGTATATTATTTAGTCGTTCTTATTGAACCGACAAGGGTTCTGACAGAATCCTTGTCGGCATCATTTTTTCTAGAATAAACCAGCAATTACGCCGTTTTCATCAACATCAATTTTTTCTGCGGCAGGTACTTTTGGTAACCCGGGCATTTTCATGATTTCGCCGGTCAGGGCGCAATTACGCCGTTTTCATCAACATCAATTTTTTCTGCGGCAGGTACTTTTGGTAACCCGGGCATTTTCATGATTTCGCCGGTCAGGGCGCAATTACGCCGTTTTCATCAACATCAATTTTTTCTGCGGCAGGTACTTTTGGTAACCCGGGCATTTTCATGATTTCGCCGGTCAGGGCAATAATGAATCCCGCTCCGGCGGAAATATTAACCTGTCGAACCGTTACTCTAAATCCGGTTGGACGGCCCAGTTTGGTGGCGTCATCGGTTAAGGAGTACTGGGTTTTCGCCATACAGATTGGCACCTTGTCAAAGCCGAGAGCCGTTAAGCGTTCCATTTCTTTGGTCGCGATTGGGGTAAAGTCTACACCATCGGCACCATAAATACGGGTCGCAATCGCTTCAATTTTTTCTTTGATTGGCATATCCAGTTCGTAGCAGTATTCGAAGGTGCCTTCGCTTTCGTCAATGAGACGAACAACTTCCCGGGCCAGCTCTTCGCCGCCCTCGCCACCTTTTGCCCATACCTGGGAAATCGCCACGTTAACGCCAAGTTTCTGGCATTCGTCTTTTACTAAGGCTAACTCGGCTGGGGTATCCAGTGGGAATTCGTTGATCGCAACCACGGCTGGCAATTTAAAGACCTGGGTGATGTTTTCAACATGTTTTAATAAATTTGGCAGACCGGCTTTTAAAGCCTCCAGGTTTTCGTTATTTAAATCGGCTTTGGGTACTCCACCATTGTATTTAAGAGCTCGAACTGTGGCTACAATAATAACCGCATCTGGTTTTAAGTTGGCCATCCGGCATTTGATATCGAGGAATTTTTCAGCCCCAAGGTCAGCGCCGAAGCCACCTTCGGTAACCACATAATCAGCAAAATGCATCGCCATACGAGTGGCAATCACGGAGTTACAACCGTGGGCGATATTGGCAAATGGTCCCCCATGAATAAAGGCCGGTGTGCCTTCTAATGTTTGTACCAGGTTTGGTTTTAAGGCATCTTTTAACAAGGCTGCCATCGCACCATTCGCTTTTAATTGACTTGCCGTAATGGGATCTCCAGCAAAGCTGTAGCCAACAATAATGCGGCCGAGTCGTTCTTTTAAATCAGAAATATCACTTGCTAAACAAAAGGCCGCCATAACTTCAGAGGCAACGGTAATATCAAATCCATCTTCACGGACAACACCGTCTCCCGATCCACCTAAACCATCAACGATGTTTCGCAGCTGACGGTCATTCATGTCAACACAACGTCGCCAGGTAATTTTTTTAGCATCAATTTTCAGTTCATTGCCTTGTTTGATGTGATTATCAAGCATTGCGGCCAATAAGTTATTCGCTGCTCCGATCGCATGGAAGTCTCCGGTAAAATGAAGGTTGATATCTTCCATCGGGACAACTTGGGCATATCCACCGCCGGCAGCTCCGCCTTTAACACCGAATACGGGTCCTAATGATGGCTCTCTCAAAGCCACCAGGGTGTTCTTGCCAATTCGTGATAAACCATCGGCAACCCCGATTGTGGTGGTCGTTTTTCCTTCACCGGCTGGTGTTGGATTAATGGCGGTAGTTAAGATCAACCGTGCTTTTTTGCCCGTTGATTTCTTTAACAGGTTATAGTCAACCTTTGCTTTATACTTACCGTATAAATCCAGATCATCTTCCGTTAAACCCAATTTCTTTGCTATCTCACGGATGTCCTGTGGGGTAGCCTCTTGTGCAATCTCAATCCGTATAAATCCAGATCATCTTCCGTTAAACCCAATTTCTTTGCTATCTCACGGATGTCCTGTGGGGTAGCCTCTTGTGCAATCTCAATCCGTATAAATCCAGATCATCTTCCGTTAAACCCAATTTCTTTGCTATCTCACGGATGTCCTGTGGGGTAGCCTCTTGTGCAATCTCAATATCTGATTTAAATCCCATTTTTTTCCTCCAATACTTTGATAAATTTTTAACATCTGCATTTATGATATATGATTTCAAACTAAAAATCAAATAATAAATGTGACAATTTTTTACTGAAAAAAAGCGAATAACGTTTACATTTACGGGGTTTACATCAATATTTAGAACAATATTTTACTCTGCAACATAAAGCAACACTTTATTTCGCCAAGTCAAAGCATTTTGTCTCTATCATAATTCCCGTACTTCAATTATATTGATTCTTCAGGATTAACAAACCCTTAATTTGATCAAATTTCCAATTTTAGTAATTAAAAACTATTTTACGCTTTTTCATTTAATCCTCAAATTGATTCAATCCGATAAAACTACCTTTGTCTTTTGATCATTTACTGCGTTCACCTCCGGAGCTCTTTTTTGAATTTTCAACCGTCCAAACTGATGCTATTTCATTTGTCCTTCTTTTTTTGACCTACAAATAGGGAAGGGCAGCTAGTCCACTATTTACTTGTATATACAATTTAAGTTCAGATTATCATTATTTAAATGAAATGTCAATATTTTTCTAATTTAAGTCATTTTTTTCTCTTTCATTGTTTGTTATTTCTCAAACAATCCATCTTCAAGTAATATATCTCCATAATTCGACCTCATCAAACTTCTCAACCTAACTATTCCAGTCAATATTTTACACGCATTTTCCCTGACTAGAATAGCAATATTCTTTTTTTTGTTAATACTCAGGCAAAAAATAACAAGAATGCCGTGCTGATACCGCATTCTTGTTATTCATATCAACTCTTTAGCAGTCTGATACCCCGGATAACCGTTAAGTTCTTTCTTCACAGCATTGTCCCATTATTTTCACGTTTAAATTATAATCCTCCTCATCTGTCTTGACTGATGTCGCATTTATCTTGCCTGTATCTGCTGACCATTTCTGATTTTCCCTGTCGATATTTTTCTATTTTGTTGAAAATCTAATTTTAAATGGTTATAATGAGTATAGTCTAGATAATATTTTATAGTTTGCCCAAATTTATGATTAAGGAAGGATAAATTTATGTCATCTTTGAATACTATTCGTGTTTTTTTTCCGTTGTTGGATAAAAACGTTATGGTTGAAGCCGGAAAAACAGTTGCCCAAGCTTGCGCTTTAGTTGGTTTTCCACAAAACCTGGTCTGTGGAGGCAAAGGAACGTGCAAAAAATGTCTTGTTACTATTCGTGAAAACGATTTAGTTTCTGAAGTCCTGAGTTGTCAACATCTCGTTTCTCAGGACATGGCCATTTTTATTTCAAAAGAGGCGGCGCTATCCCAAATACTGGAAACAACCAGCAATGGAGAGTTGAGTTTTAATCCCAAAACCAGAGTGGCTACCGTTCCAATCACGGCATTAAAAACCGAGATGTGCTCCTATGATCTTGAAACGATCCGAGCCGCCCTTGAAATGCCGGTTAAGATGCCTTCTATTAAAGTATTGCGAAAATCATCTGATATTTTTCATCAAAAGAACCTTCCACTGATGAATTTCATACTATACGATGATGAAGTCATCGATCTGATCCCGGCCACTGAGGCAATAAATGCTTACGGAATCGCCTTTGACATTGGTACCACCTCTGTTGTCGGTTACCTTTATGACTTGACAAACGGGGTTCTAATCCACCAATATTCTTCCCTGAATAAGCAAATTTCTTTTGGCGGAGACGTGATTAGTCGTATTGATTATGCTTCTACGTCTTCAGAAAACCTGATGAATATCCAACACGCCATCATTGAAACGGTTAACACGATTTTATCGAACCTTTTTTATGAATCCAAAATACCATCTGAAGCAGTTTACGAATGTGTCTTCTGTGGCAACAGTACCATGGCACATCTTTTTCTGGGTTTAAACCCCCTGCATTTAGGTCTTTCTCCTTTTACCGGCATTACTCGGGACATGGTTGTCCTGAAGGCCGAAGAACTTAATATCAACATAAATCCTAGTGGAAAAATAACCTTTCTGCCTTTATTGGGCGGGTTTGTCGGCGCCGATACTACCGCTGTTCTATTGGGGCTGCCAAAAGATGACGCCTATCGTCTCATGATTGATTTAGGAACAAACGGAGAAATTGCCGTAGGCAACGGTAGCCGATACTTTGTCGCTTCAACTGCCTGTGGGCCGGCCTTAGAAGGCGCCGGCATCCATATGGGGATGAGGGGCACCACTGGCGCGATTGAAAAAATTAATCTGGTTGACAATGAAATTAAATGCCATGTCATCGGCAACGTGGCTCCCCTTGGTTTTTGCGGTTCAGGTATCATCGATGCCATCGCCTTCCTCTATCGGGAAAAACTAATCTACAACCGCGGAAATTTTATTAAAGGTGAGGATCTTGATAATCATCCATTAAAGGATCGTTTTAAGATAGATGAAAACAATCAACGCTATTTTATTTTTGTTCGTCATGAGGATAACCCCAACGGCAAAGAGATGATTATTACCCAAAAGGATGTCCGGGCTGTACAATTGGCCAAGGCCGCCATTTTTACAGGTTGCTGTCTATTGACCGAAAAATACGGTATCAAAGCAGAAGATCTCAAGGAAATAACCCTGGCCGGTGCTTTTGGAAATTATATTGATATCGAAAATGCCCAATTTATCGGTTTGCTTCCGGAAATTGCCGGTGTTCCCATTCGTTCCATCGGCAATGGTGCCGGGACCGGTTCCCAGCTTTTCTTGCTTTCTCAGGATGAAGCCAAACGCTGTGAGCATATCCCGACGATAACCACCCATATTGAGCTCGCAACAGATCCGAATTTTTCCAACCTTTATATGCAAAACACCACCCTTGGTCAAAACGAAATGAAGTAACGCGCTCGTTTTAAATAAAGCTGACAACCATTTTAAAAAAGCAAACACGCATCTGATGTTTGCTTTTTTTATTCCCCTGACCATCATTAGATGCTATAATTATTCTAAATTACCGAAAGGATACTCAACTATGGAAAATACACCCAAGATCTTATTATTATTAACGGGGGGGACCATCGGCAGCGCTGTCAACGACCACTGTATCAATGTGGATTCCAGCCGCGGTGACGACTTGCTGTCTTATTATCGAGAACATCATAGCCGCGCCGTCGAATTCGACGTCGTCCGTCCCTTTAATATTCTTAGCGAAAACGCCGAACCAAAGCACTGGCTGAAGATCATCGAAACCTTACAATCCTATCGACTCAGCGATTATGATGGTGTCATCATTGCACATGGTTCGGATACCCTTCCCTATACCGCTGCCGCTCTTTCTTATGGCCTTGACTGTCCGTTAATTCCCATTGTTTTGGTGGCTGCCAATTACGCCATCGGTGAACGGGGTAGCAATGCCATTGCTAATTTTTCGGCAGTAGTAGAATTTATCAGTAATATGAAGCTGCCCGGTTTTTATGTCATTTATAAAAACAGTGACCACGTTATTTATGTCCATCTGGCAACCCGACTCCAGGAAGCCGATTGGCTCAAGGATGACTTTACCAGTTTTGGCGGTCCATTAGGGGTGTTTGATCATCGTGGTTTGTGTTGTGTCCCCACGGCTAAAAATCCAACCATGATGAAACTTTACAACCCCTCCCCGGATGATATCCCTGTAGTTAAAGAATTTCGCAACGAAGTCCTGGCACTGCGGGCCTATCCCGGTTTAAACTATGAGGTAATTGACCTCCAAAAATTTAAACTATGAGGTAATTGACCTCCAAAAATTTAAACTATGAGGTAATTGACCTCCAAAAACGTCCCATCCGAGCCATACTTCACTCTTTATACCATTGCGGCAGTGGAAATGTCGCTGGAGAAAACGGAACTTCCCTCTTAGCATTTATAAAGAACAACCCCCATGTGGATCATTATATGATCTCCTACAAAAATATTCATGGTGATCTTTACGCCTCCTGTAAGGAGCTCATTGCCGCTGGTGCAATTCCCCTGGAGAACATCTCCTTTGAAGCGGCGGTAACCAAACTGAATTTTGCCTATAATCAACAAGAATTCCTGCCACTTAACTATATGAAAAGAGAATTTTTCTATGAGTTCCTGAGAGAAGCACAGGAAAATGGGTATGTAATATAATAATTTTAGCAAGTTTAAGTACTTAAAATTTAGCATTAACAAAGGAGACTACTATGCATGATGTGGCTATTATCGGAGCCGGCATAATCGGAACATCGATCGCCCGGGCTCTTGGTCGTTACAAACTATCTGTTGTCATTTTTGATAAAGAAAATGATGTGTCCATGGGAGCAACAAAAGCCAATTCGGCCATTGTCCATGGGGGCTTTGCCGAATCCCACACCAAAGTAAAAGGGGGCTTATGCTACAAAGGCCGAAAACAATTTGACCAATTGGACAAGGAATTAAACTTTGGTTTTGAAAAAGTCGGTTCGCTGGTACTGGCCTTTGAAGAAGATCAGCTGGAAAAACTTAAATCCTTATACGAAAACGGTCTGGCCAATGGTCTGGATGATTTAGAAATCCTTGACCACGATCAGATCATGGCAATGGAACCGAACGTCAATCCAGATGTCAAATATGCCTTGTATTGTAAAGGCGCGGGCATTTGTTCGCCCTACGAAATGGCCATCGCAATGGCCGAAAACGCAGTTGCCAATGGCGTTGAGCTATTATTAAATACTGAAATTACAGCGATTGAAAAAACTGCTGATGGCTTTAATCTAACGGATCACAGCGGCAAAAATTATCAGTCCCGGTTCGTGATCAATGCTGGCGGAGTTTCCTCTGACACGATTTCACAAATGGTTGGCCTTGATTATTTCTCCATTACCCCCCGCACCGGAGAATATCTTCTTATGGTTCGCGGTTCTTCGAGCATTATTAATACCGTCCTGTTCCAGATGCCCACAAAAATGGGCAAGGGCATTCTGGTGGCGCCCACCTATTTCGGAAACCTGATCATTGGGCCAGACGCGGTCAATGAAGACACGGTTGATAAATCCACCCATTCCGAACGGTTGCTTAAAATTTTCAACGAGGCCAAACATACCACTGATAAATTAAATATTAAACAGTTTGTCCGCAGCTTCACTGGTGTCCGGGCGGTTAGCTCCACCGATGACTTTATCATTGAAGCCACTCCCGTTACCGGCTTTATTAATTGTGCCGGGATCCAATCACCGGGACTTACTTCTTCTCCGGCAATTACCGAGATGGTTCTGGACTTTTTAAAGAATCAAAACTGTCCCTTTGAAGAAGACCCCAGCTTCAATCCTTATCGGGCACCGATTATTACCCGGTCAGAATTAAAACCACTTAAAGAAATAACGCCTTTCGTGGATATTGATTCTAGCCCCGAGAAAATAATTTGTCGCTGTGAACAGGTGAGTGAAGCCACCATTATTGATGCTATGAATCGGGGTATTACCGTGACTACCGTCGATGGGATAAAAAGGCGCACCCGCGCTGGATTCGGTTGGTGCCAGGGAACCTTCTGCCGTCCCAGGGTTGCTGAAGTGATGGAACGCGTCCTCGGCCATGAAATTGATTCCGGTTTTGATGTCGAACACAGCGGTGTTAACCGGGTGGGAAAAAACGAAATCGTCGATTATATTTCAAAGCATACCGACTAGTCTTTCGTTCTCCTCAAAAAATTAGTCTCGCCAAATAAACGCTTCTCACTATCAACAGTGGCTCAAATTAAAATAACTGTGAGCCACTGTCTTTTTATTGCCTCAGAAAAACGGCTCGGACTCAAATTTATAATTCTGATGTTTTACTTGTTTTCTTTAAGAAAAAAACATAAATCCTACACATTTACTAAAATAGTCATTGACAAAAATGCTGCAACCGTTTATAATTGCAGTAAAGATAAGTGCATTTACTAAAATAACAGTAAATAAAATACTTAATACTAATATTAGTTTTTAATTTGTTCGCGACCAATCAGGCTTTTTATTATTACCCCGTCACTATTGCACTGATTATCCGCAACTTTGCCAGGAACTGATCAATTACTCATTCTATGTAAATTTTAAGGAGGCTACACACGATGTTAACTGTAAAAGAAAATTTGAAAGAAGTCCTCACAGGGGGGAATCCGGATCGTTTTGTTAAACAATTTGAATTTATGCAAATGATCATGAGCGTGCCATCTTGCCGAATCAAACCAGCAATGGGCGAAGAAGTTGTCAATGAATGGGGTGTCACCATTCGCTGGCCTGAAGGTCAACTTGGTTCTTTTCCTGTCCACGATGCCGATCACATTCTATTAAAAGATGTAACGGAATGGCGAGATTATGTCAAAGCGCCAAATGTTGTTTTCCCTGCTGAAGCCTGGGAAAAAGCCATTGCCGACGCCAAAGCTGTTGATCATGACAATAAGTACGTTACCGCATTTATTGCTCCCGGAGTTTTTGAACTGACTCACTACCTAATGGGTATGGAAAATGCTTTAATGAGTTTTTATGAAGAGCCTGAAGCTATGGTCGAACTAATTGACTATATTACTGAGTTTGAATTGGCCTATGCTAAAGAATTAGTGACTCACCTTAAACCAGAAGTCATTTTCCACCATGACGATTGGGGCAGTCAAATTTCCACATTCTTATCTCCAGCCATGTTTGAAGAGTTTTTCTTACCAGCCTATAAGAAAATTTACGGATTCTATAAAGAAAACGGCGTGGAACTGATTGTTCACCATAGCGACAGCTACGCAGCAACCTTAGTCCCTTATATGATCGAAATGGGTATTGATATCTGGCAGGGTGTTATGACAACCAACGATATGCCTAAAATGATCAAAGAGTACGGCGGAAAAATCACCTTTATGGGTGGGGTTCACAGTGGTGTAATCGATCATCCGGCATGGACTAAAGAGCAAGTTGAAGAAGAATTTACTCGCGCATGCCACGAATGCGGAAAGCTTTATTTCATTCCTGGTGCCTGCCAGGGTATGGGCGTCAGCTCTTTCCCCGGCGTATATGAAGCAAGTGATGTCGCCATCGATAAAATGAGCAAGGAAATGTTCTAAATACATCCTTCCCCAAGGAATTAAATTTTTATAAAACTAATATTACCAGGAGGTAAGAGTAAAATGATTATTATCGGAGAAAAAATTAACGGTGCCATTCCGTCTACCGCAAAAGCCATTGCCGCAAAAGATGGAGAATTCATCAAGAATCTGGCCAAGATTCAAACCGAAGCCGGTGTGGATTACATTGATGTTTGCGCATCAGTTGATGATGATATCGAACTGGAAACCATGAAATGGTTAATTGATCTGGTTCAGGAAGTCACAGATACCCCCATTGCGGTGGACAGCCCCAATGTGTATACCTGTATTGAGTCCATGAAATACTGTAACAAACCCGGTTTATTTAATTCCGTTTCATTAGAAGGCGACAAAATTGACGCTGCTTTTAAAGCGATCGCTGATACTAAATGGGACTGTGTGGCACTGCTTAACAGTGACAAAGGGATTCCTAAAACAGCCAAAGACCGTCTGGATGTATTTGCCGATTTAATGGTTAAAGTTAAAGAATATGGCATTGATCCTTCCCGGATGCACATTGATCCATTAGTTGAAATGCTGTGTACCTCAGAAGACGGGATTGCCATGGTCGTCGAAGTGATTCGCAGTATTAAAGAACAATACCCGACCATTCATGTCACTGGCGCCGTCAGTAATATTTCCTTCAACCTGCCCGCCCGAAAAATGGTCAACATGGGCTTTACCGTCCTGGCTATGAACGCCGGTCTGGACAGTGCCATTCTTGACCCAACGAATGGTGACTTAATGGGCATTATCTTTGCCACCGAAGCTTTACTCGGCGAAGATGACTACTGCATGGAATACATTGGTGCTTATCGCGAAGGGATCTTCGGTCAGAAGAAATAGTTGGTCTTAATATAATGACACACTAATTTAATAATTCTGCTACAAATCCGGTCATCTGATCACACAATCGGTTGCCCGGTTATATATACCATTTAAAAATAAATGACTGAACAGGAGAAAAAAGATGTCAAAAATTGAAGAAGTAAAAGCAAAAGTAGAAATTGGTAAAACAAAACTGATTCCCGGATTAGTTCAGGAAGCCTTAGACGAAGGCAGTCCAGCAAGCGAAATCCTGCAAGCAATGGTTGATTCCATGAGCGTTGTTGGCGAAAAGTTCTCTTCCGGAGAAATCTTCGTTCCTGAAATGTTAATCGCTGCTAAAGCGATGGCTAAAGGCGTTGATGTGTTGCGTCCACTGTTAGCCGGAGACACTTCCGCCTCCCTGGGCACCTGTATCATTGGAACCGTTGCCGGCGATTTACATGATATTGGCAAAAACCTGGTTTCGATGATGATCGAAAGCGCCGGATTCACCATGGTTGACCTGGGTGTTGATGTACCCGCAGAACGCTTTGTAGAAGCCATCAAAGAGAACGAAAACGTCACCCTGGTTGCTTGTTCCGGTTTGTTAACGACAACCATGCCGGCACTTAAAGAAGCGGTCGAAACGATCAAAGCCAGCGGTCTGGATGTAAAAGTTATTGTTGGTGGCGCACCTGTAACCCCAGAATATGCAGCTGAAATCGGCGCTGACGGATTTGCTCCTGATGCTGGTAGCGCGGCTGTTAAAGCCAAAGAAATGGTTGCCTAACACTTATTACAAATGCCTTTCCTTGATATTAAAATGATGTTAAAAAAAAGAAAACGCTAGACTAGCGTTTTCTTTTTTTATCGCTCATATTATTCCACGATTTTTCCTGTCACTGCAGCTCGCCGAACTTCAATTACAAAAGCTTTATATACCTGCTTATTCCCCGATCGATATATAATCGCCCCTGTTACTACATTAACTGAACATTAATTTTATTTTAACACAATGCATTGGAACCTTGTCTTACAATTACTTTAATCTAACCTTTGACCATTCATCCGGTTCATTATAATGGTCTTAACAATTAAAAAACAGACAGAAATCTGACCAGCCATGATACAGATTATTTTTATACCAGTCCAATCAGATTTCCGACAATCGGCAGCCAGAGTGTGGCTAATCCGATAAAAGCCAATTGGAGCCAGACAGTAGCCTTTGGCATATCGGTCATCTTATAATGGCCAGCTGTATAGGTAATCAAAGGAATCGTGTCAATCGGGAATAAATAACAGTTACCGGCACATAGTCCCAAGGTAATGATCAGCAGCGCCGGATTGATACCGGTGGTTGCTGCCAGGCTGATAATGACCGGCGTCAAAACGCCGATCAAGGCGGGTGCCACAGGAACAATCAGCATAATAACAAAACTCAGTACTGCTACAAAAAATACCCCTTCTATAATTGAAAATGATAACGATGATGGCAGGATATAGGTTACAAACCAATCGCTGACACCGTTTGCAACAATTGTGTTGGCAATACATAAAACCGTCCCAATCAAGATAAAGGAAGTCCAGCTCACTGCTTTCATGTATCGCTCCCAGGTGAGAATCTTTATGCCCGGTAAAAAGAAGCAGACACAACCAAATAAGGCTACTACAGTCACTTCAATAGCCGGAAAGAATGAGCTGAGCAGCCAGAACGTAATCATGCCTAATCCGATAAAAATAACTTTAAGCTCTCTGCTGCTGACTTTCTCCTTCACTTCAATTGTCGTCATGTATGCTTGAATCTCAGTCTGTTCAATTTCTGCTGGCGGAAATATTTTTGTCAGAACAAACCAGGCCAGCAGTACCATTACCATCACAATGGGAATGCTGCAAACCATCCACTGGATAAAGGTAATCTGGATTCCCGCCAGATTTTGCAGTAGTCCAATGGTTAATATGTTAATGCCGCTGCCAGCTGGCGTCATCAGTCCCCCCAGCATCACCGCTATCGGAATTCCTATCATTAATGATTTTGCTGTTTGCTGACGATCTGCTTTATTGACGAAAAGCTTGAGAAAACTGGCTCCGATACCCATAAAAACGACTACTGATGGTACATCCGTGACAATCGAAGATACGATAGCTCCAGCAACCATGATCGCCAGGACACAGGTTTTAACATCCTTACCAAATTTTTTAAGCAGAGCATGCAAGATCCGTTGGACAATCGGCGTTGAGGCCACCGCCTCCGCGAGTCCAAATGAAGCCAGGACAAAAAATAAGATCGTGTTGGTAAATCCACTTAGTCCGGCGGTCAGATTTTTTGTGACCCCCAGCATTGGTAATAGCGCCAGACATAGGAAACAAATAACTCCAACTGGCAGCGCCTCAGTAATCAACATGATTAAAAAGAACAGCAGCAGGCCAATGGTTATCAGTCCCTTATCGGTCAGACCCATTGGTATGGGTAGAAAAAAAGCGGCCATCAGCACAGCAATGCTAATAATCAATCCGATGATCTGTTTTTTATTCATAATCCACCTCAATCATAGTTTAAAGATAATAGTTTTTTTTAGCCAACAGTATCGCTATTCATCTCATGAAATAAATAAGAAGCCTATCAATTGATTTGAATATGGCTTCTTATTTGTTATGTAATTATTTTAATGTCATCTTCTTTACGTCTACTATTCTGTTATTTTTTTCCTTGCGTCTATTTCATTCTGATATTGTAACACTTTTTCTGTCGTTAAGCGGTATCCAAAGGTTAACAGAACCGCACCAGCAAGGACCGTACAACCTGGGATTGTACAGAATAAAGTCGTAATACCAGCTTTTAATTCCGGTGTAGCAGTAGCCGGATCCATTTGTGCAACGAATCCTGCGGCAGCCAGCATTGCCGGTATGATTAAACCTTTGATGAAGATAGCGAGTTTCAATGGTAAATTCGATAATCCCATAACCCAGCTTGATGCTGCTTTTCCTGTTTTCCATTCACTGTATATCGATGCATCGCCGTATAAAGCAACCATCAATGCGTAAAGGAATCCTAAGAAGAACTGAGCACATGAAAGGATGATTAGAACGAGCATGATATTACCAACTACGAATTGACAGCCGATCAAGAATACCCCTAGACCGTAGCAACCAATCAGTGCCGCAGTTCGTGTTGACAGTTTTGCGGCAACATATTTACTTAAATATGAGCCAATTACCGCCATAATATTTGCAACCAACAAATATATACTAAACATTGCAGCATCGTTTGCGACATAGGTAAAGAAGTATACTGCCGAGCCGGCACAGACAAAGTTAACTGTCCAACGTGCGACATCTGCTAAAAGTAACACTAACAAATGTGGATTCTGAACCAATGATCTAGCCATATCGCCCATGGATATTTTTTCTTTTTTTGGAGTATTCGCATTTGCAGCAGCATTTTCATATGTTACTTCATATCCACTAGTCAGTTTGAAGTGAATGAAATAGCCTAACCAGTAAACACATGCCATTGCGAATGCCGAAATAGTGAACCCAAGTATTGGGTTTTTGACTAATTCACCAACCCATAAAATAGTGGCTAAGCCCATTGCTGAGAAAATAATTTTCCCAACATTTGCATAAGCACCTCGTGTTGCAGATAATTGTGTTCGATCTTCTGGTGTTGTTGATATTGTTGGAATTAGTGCTATATTAGCAACGTACGAGAAGTTCCAAGCCACATGTGAAGTAATGAAAGCGACACAAATGATAACCATTGGTACGATTCCAGTGCCAATAACCGTAAACATCATTGTATAGAGAACGACAACAATTGGTGGTATTACCAACAACCACGATCTGTATTTTCCCCATTTCATTGGTTTAAGAGCATCAATAAATCCACCATAAAAAGGTGACAATACCATATCTACTGTACTTGTTAAGGTCATAATTATTGCAGTAGTTCCCAAATCAAATTTTGCAATGTTTGTTAAAAAATATGCAAAATAAAATACTTCAACATTCGACATCAGTGTAAAACCAAGATCCCCAATACCAAATAATTTCTTAAGCCCTGAACTTAAGGGTTTTTTTTCCATAATAAGAGCCTCCTCAAAATTTTAAATTTTAACTAAAGTAAAATTTCCGGACTTTTACCTTAATTGTATCGTTCATTCAGTAATATTACGAAGACTTACTAAAATAGTAACCCTTTACAACGATTTTGTCAAGCATTTTTTATTAAACAAAGTTTGTTTTACTGTTTTTGTAGTAATATTGCTTTATTTTTTTTTTCTATTTAAATCTTTTGGATTTTTCCTTGTTTATTTTCTCACTTAATGCTAAAATTGCTATGCTACATATGCTTTTAAGGAGATTACTTATGCGAAAAATGACTAAGGGTGAGATGACCAAGGAACGTATCTATCAGAGCGCCAAAGAACTTTTTTACTCTCAGGGTTACAATGCCACTACGATTCAACAAATTGCTGATCGTTCTGATACAACTTTAGGTTCCATGACCTATCATTTTGCAACAAAGGACACCTTTATTGCAAAAATATTTGATGATTATCTCATTTCCATCCACGAGGCACTAAAAGAAAAATTGATCGGATATAAGCCCATTAATGCCTTTGAAAAGCATTTCTATTTAACCATGGTCTGGTATCATCATCTACTCAGTGATCCACACGTCAATAATTTTTATTATGAGATTTCTAAAAACGACTCACTTTATCCTTTTCTTCATGGAAAAATGGGTGAAATCTATCATGACTTTGTTAACGATTATAATTTACGTATTCGTCCCATTGAATTTGATGCCCTGCTAATTGCAGATTTTGGCGCTCGTCGCGAACTCACACGAGCTTTTTGTGAAGCCCGGATAAAAATGCCGGTGGAAGATTTTTCGATTCTTATTATCACCAATACTGCCCGCTGTTTGGGTGTTCCACAGAAGTCAATCTATCGTGTCAGCTATGAAGCATTACTGTTCTTTCGCGAACACGATTTTTCAGAAATCAAATTGCTGATCTAAAAAAGGTCTATTCAGAAATACTCTGAATAGACCTTTTCTAATGATTACTTTGCTCTAAACGTGATAATCACACCTTCTGTAACACTGTTTGCCCAACTACCATCACTGGAAAAAACGATATGCTGCCCTTGAACAATGGGCACAATTGAGAAAAGATCATAGCCTTTTTCATCATAGTCGTTACAGACGACATCAATTTCCTGGGCCAATTCTTCTGCTCTACATTTCCGAAAACCTTTATTATAGTCATTTCCGGTTGATTCCACCTTATCACGAATGGCTACACTGATGTACTTCTTCATTTACTTTTTTCCCCCAACTAAATTTATTCTTCTATTGTATCATAATTACAAAACAACTTCGAACAGAGTTTTCTTATGCCCATAAAAAAACCGCCTCTACTGGAGAGGCGGGGAAAAATAACGACTATTTGTATTTACCTTACGCTGTCGAACTGATCAAACAGCATCGCTCAAATATTGTTTTTTTCATACTTTATAATGTATCTTACGCGGCGAGATTAATCAGCCAGCATTTTAGCTACAACACCAGAACCAACGGTACGGCCGCCTTCACGAATCGCAAAACGTAAACCTTCTTCGATGGCGATTGGGGTAATCAGGGTGATTTCCATTTGCACGTTATCCCCTGGCATAACCATTTCAACGCCTTCTGGTAATTTGATAACACCCGTTACATCCGTTGTTCTAAAGTAGAACTGTGGTCGATAGCCATCAAAGAATGGGGTATGACGTCCGCCTTCTTCTTTGGTTAAGACATACACTTCTGACATATAGTGGGTATGTGGTTTGATGGAACCGGGCTTAGCCAGTACCTGTCCACGTTCGATTTGAGTTCGGTCAACACCACGCAGTAATGCCCCAACGTTATCCCCTGATCGTCCTTCGTCCAGTAATTTACGGAACATTTCGATTCCGGTTACGACTGTTTTGCGAACATCGTGAATACCGACAATTTCAACTTCTTCRCCRACTTTAACAATCCCACGTTCGATCCGTCCAGTTGCGACGGTACCACGGCCGGTGATTGAGAAAACATCTTCGACTGGCATCAGGAATGGTTTTTCAGTATCACGAACAGGATCAGGAATCCATTCGTCAACAGCAGTCATCAGTTCAACAATCTTGTCWCCCCATGGGCCATCGGGATCTTCCAGACCTTTTAARGCMGATCCGGCAATGATTGGTGTATCGTCGCCTGGGAATTCATATTCGTCAAGMAGTTCACGCACTTCCATTTCAACTAATTCCAGTAATTCTTCGTCATCGACCATATCGACTTTGTTTAAGAAAACAACGATGTATGGTACGCCTACCTGACGGCTTAACAGGATATGTTCACGGGTCTGTGGCATTGGACCATCGGCAGCGCTAACAACCAGGATCGCGCCGTCCATTTGAGCAGCACCGGTAATCATGTTCTTAACATAATCGGCATGGCCCGGGCAGTCAACGTGAGCATAGTGACGTACTGCTGTTTCATATTCTACGTGAGCGGTTGAAATCGTGATCCCACGTTCTCTTTCTTCTGGGGCTTTATCGATGTTTTCAAATGCAACGGCTTCCCCTGTTCCAAATCGCTTATTAAGTACAGATGTGATTGCCGCTGTTAATGTTGTTTTACCATGATCGACGTGACCAATTGTTCCAACATTTACATGGGGCTTATTTCTTTCAAATTTTGACTTTGCCATTTGTTCTTCTCCTTAAAATTTATTTTATAGCTTTGCTATTATTTACGTCCTTCAATTATTTCTTCTGAAATAAATTTAGGAACTGCTTCATAGTGTGAGAACTGCATGGTGTAAACACCACGGCCCTGAGTTTTACTTCTTAGTGTTGTTGCATATCCAAACATTTCTGACAGTGGCACCATCCCTTTAATGATCTGTGCACCACCACGCATTTCCATACCCTCAACACGACCACGTCGCGAGCTGATATCGCCCATGACATCGCCCATGTATTCTTCTGGAATGACGACTTCAAGTTTAAATACTGGTTCTAAGATAACCGGATCGGCTTTTCTCATACCGTTTTTAAACGCCATCGACCCGGCAACCTTAAAGGCCATTTCTGATGAATCCACATCATGGTAAGAACCATCATATACGATAACCTTAAGATCGAGTACAGGATATCCAGCTAAAACACCATTACGCATGGCTTCTTCAATCCCCTGATTAATTGGGTTGATGAATTCTTTTGGAATCGATCCTCCAACGGTCTTGTTTTCGAAGATATATCCGGTTCCCGGTTCAACTGGTTCCATCCGGATAAGACAGTGACCATATTGACCACGACCACCCGATTGACGGGCAAATTTACCCTCAGCATCAACTGCTTTGGTAATGGATTCTTTGTAGGCCACCTGAGGTGCCCCAACATTGGCTTCCACTTTAAATTCACGAAGCATTCGGTCAACGATAATGTCAAGGTGAAGCTCACCCATTCCTGAGATAATGGTTTGACCCGTTTCTTCATCGGTACGCGTTCTGAACGTAGGATCTTCTTCAGCCAGTTTTGCTAAAGCGGTACTCATTTTTTCCTGGCCGGCCTTTGTTTTTGGTTCTATGGCGACATGGATTACCGGTTCCGGGAATTCCATCGACTCAAGAATAATGGGCGCCTTGTCTGAACACAAGGTATCCCCTGTTGAAGTATCTTTTAAACCAACCGCGGCAGCGATATCACCGGTATAAACAGTGGTAATCTCTTCACGGTGGTTAGCATGCATTTGCAGAATTCGGCCAAGACGTTCTCTTTTTCCCTTAGAGGAGTTGAAAACATAAGAACCAGATTCGATACTTCCGGAATATACACGGAAGAATGCCAGCTTTCCAACAAATGGATCGGTCATGATTTTAAAAGCGAGTGCTGAAAATGGTTCATCATCGCTTGCTTTTCGGCTGTCTTCTTCTTCGGTATCTGGATTGATCCCAGTGATCGCCGGAACATCCAATGGGCAAGGCATGTAGTCAACAATTGCATCCAACACTAATTGAACACCTTTGTTTTTATAAGATGAACCACAAACAACGGGAATAATATCAACATTCAAAGTCGCCAGTCGAATCGCTGCTTTTAATTCATCAAGACCAACTTCTTCGCCTTCAAGGAATTTTTCCATGATGCTTTCGTCATAATCAGAGATCGACTCAATTATTTTTTCACGATACTCGTCAGCCAGCTCACGCATGTCTTCAGGAATATCGATGATTTCAATTTCTTCGCCCAAATCATCTTTATAAATTATGGCTTTCATAATCAGGAGATCGATGATCCCCACAAAGTCACTTTCTTTGCCAATAGGTAATTGAATTGGAACAGGATTCGTGCTTAAACGATCCTCCATCATCTTCAGTACATTATAAAAGTCCGCTCCGGTAATGTCCATTTTATTGATATAAGCCATTCTGGGAACATGATATTTATCGGCTTGTCGCCAAACTGTTTCTGATTGAGGCTCAACGCCACCTTTTGCACAAAATACAGCAACCGCTCCATCAAGAACTCTCAAAGATCGCTCAACTTCTACGGTAAAATCAACGTGGCCTGGTGTATCAATGATATTGATACGGTTGTTATTCCAAAAACACGTGGTTGCTGCCGAGGTAATGGTAATACCTCTTTCTTGTTCTTGTTCCATCCAGTCCATTTGGGAAACCCCATCATGGGTTTCTCCAATTTTATGGATTTTCCCGGAATAGAACAGAATTCTTTCGGTGGTAGTCGTTTTTCCTGCATCAATATGTGCCATAATACCTATATTTCTTGTTTTATCTAAACTATATTCTCTTGACACAGATGCTTTCCTCTCTTATTTCTATACATGGATTACCAACGATAATGTGCAAAAGCTTTATTGGCTTCAGCCATAGCGTGGGTATCATCTTTTTTCTTAACGGCGGCACCACTGTTATTGAGTGCATCCATAATTTCTCCAGCTAAACGATCTTTCATGGTTTTTTCAGATCTTTTTCTGGAATAAGTAACTAACCAACGAAGCCCTAAAGCTTGTTTACGTTCAGTTCTGATTTCCATTGGTACCTGGTAGGTTGCACCACCAACTCGGCGTGCTTTAACTTCCAGTACAGGTGTGATATTAGCTAAAGCTTCCTGGAATGCTTCCAGGGCATCTTTGCCAGTTTTTTCATTAACTTTTTCAAATGCATCGTAAACGATTTTTTGGGCAACACCTTTTTTCCCATCTAACATGATATTGTTGACTAACTTCGTTACAACAATATCTCCGTAAATAGGATCAGGTAAAACTTCTCTTTTTGGAACAGGTCCTTTTCTAGGCACTTTACTTCCCTCCTTAACATTTTTTTATGTTCATCGGTACTCGACATCCAACATTTCGTTGTTGTGCGTATAGCGTCTCTAACATATATTTGGTCTCGATCGATTTATACGAGCGCTTGAATATGCAGCACTATGCACTACTACTTTTTAGGCTTTTTGGCCCCATATTTGGATCGAGCTTGTCTACGAGCATCAACACCAGCGGTATCAAGCGCACCACGGATAATTTTATAACGTACCCCTGGTAAATCCTTGACACGTCCACCCTTAATAAGAACAATACTATGTTCTTGTAAGTTGTGGCCAACACCGGGAATATAGGCTGTTACTTCCATTCCGTTAACGAGACGAACTCTGGCGATTTTTCTAAGCGCTGAGTTTGGTTTCTTTGGTGTGGATGTTCTAACTGCTGTACATACGCCTCTTTTTTGAGGGTTTGCTTTCAACGCTGGGGTTTTTGTTTTTTCTTCCATGCGTTTTCTTCCATTTTTTACAAGCTGATTAATTGTAGGCATTTAGTCCTGCACCTCCTTTTAATAAAAATATATCAATAATCGAAACGACTATTAATGACTTTTGATGGAACCAGGGCTGCGTTAAAGGCAACCCCGATTCGTTTTATTTGATAATGGCAATCACGGCTGCTGCCCGATCAATCCCACCGGCTTTTCCGAGTCCAACCTTGGTTTCAACCCGTTCGAGTGCGATCTGATACTGATCACAGCATTCTACAATGCTTTTTTTGATCTTTTCATCGGTATCTTCTGCCAAAATAACTTTGATTGCGTTGCCTTCTTTCACAGCCTTAAGAGTTTGCTTCATTCCAATCACTTTTGAAACATCAACAAATTGATTCATCGGATCCTCCTTCTTGCTGTTTGTGGTTTTTCTCTAAACACACCTAATAACTATACATGTTTGTGTCTTAAATGTCAAGAATTATTCTTTCGTTAAGAAATCCAGGTCAAAGATGTCCAAATCAGTAATGATCGCATCTTCTGTTTCTTCCTGTTCTTCTTCAACATAGGCGTTTAAAATATCATCATCAAAGACAATATCCAGTGATTCAGTGACGGTCTCTTCTTCGATCATATCTTCATATACATCTTCTTCTTCCCGTTCATAGACCAAATCAATGTCACCATACATCTTCACGCCGGTACCAGCAGGCACCAATTGTCCGATAATAACATTTTCTTTGAGTCCAATCAGTGGATCAACCTTGCCTTTAATGGCGGCGTCGGTAAGAACGCGGGTGGTTTCCTGGAAGGATGCTGCGGATAAGAACGAGTCAGTCGCCAAAGAAGCTTTGGTGATTCCCAGCAGTTCCCGACTGGCGGTAGCTTCTTCTGCTCCAGCTTCCCGGGCAGCCGTGTTTTCATCTTCAAAATTAAAAATATCAACCAGGCTGCCGGCCAATAATGCCGTATCACCAGGGTTTTCGATTTTAACTTTTCTAAGCATTTGACGGATAATGACCTCCAAATGCTTATCGCCAATGTGCACCCCTTGCATTCGGTAAACTTTCTGTACTTCCTGAAGCAAGTATTGTTGAACATGGTCAATGCCCTGAATCCTTAAAATATCACTGGGGTTAATGGAACCTTCGGTTATTTCATCCCCGGCAATAACCTGATCGCCGGTATGAACCCGAAGTCGTGAGCCATAAGGAATGAGATAGACCTTCATATCACCATCAGCGCCGGTAACTACTGCTTCAGTTTTTTTCTGGGTATCCTGTATTTCCACACGACCGTCGATTTCTGAAATAATCGCCTGGCCTTTTGGTTTTCGGGCTTCAAAAAGCTCTTCAATACGGGGAAGACCCTGAGTGATATCGTCAGCCGAGGCCACCCCACCAGTATGGAAGGTACGCATGGTCAGCTGGGTACCCGGTTCACCGATGGACTGGGCCGCAATAATACCAACCGCTTCACCGATTTCAACCGGTCGCCAGGTGGTTAAATCCACTCCATAACAGGTCTTACAGACACCATATTTTGATTGACAATTAAAGGCCGCCCGAATGAGTACTTTTTCAATTCCGGCTTTATCAATCGCCTGAGCCATTTCCGTTGAAATGATCTCACCACCGGGAGCTAATACTTCACCAGTCTTCGGATCGATCACATCTTCAAAGGCATAGCGACCAACCAGTCGTTCCTGCAGGGTCTCAATAATTTCGCCGTGATCATTTATGGTAGATACTTCATAACCCCGCGTGGTGCCGCAATCATCTTCTCGGACAATCACATCCTGGCTGACATCAACCAGACGCCGTGTCAAGTAACCCGAGTCGGCGGTACGCAGAGCGGTATCCGCCAACCCTTTTCGGGCCCCATGAGTGGAGGAGAAGAACTCCAGTACATTTAGTCCTTCACGGAAGTTTGATCGGATCGGCAATTCGATGATGCGACCACTTGGGTTGGCCATCAGACCACGCATCCCAGCTAACTGCCGAATCTGGTTCTTACTACCTCGGGCCCCGGAATCCGCCATCATGTTAATCGGATTGAGCGCTTCAAGGTGATTAAGCAGAGCATCGGTAACCTCGTCAGTCGCTTTGTTCCAGATCTCAACAACGTTATTGTAACGTTCTTCATCACTGATAAAACCTTGCCGATAAAGCGTCATGTTTTCGGTAATCTTGTCGTCGGCCCGGGATAGGATTTCCTCTTTGTTCTTTGGAACTTCCATATCGCTGACTCCAACGGTAATGGCGCCTCTGGTCGAAAATTTAAAACCTAAGCGCTTGATTTCGTCGAGTACTTCAGATGTTTTAGTGGGCCCATAGGTTTTATAGCAGCGTTCAACAATTTCCGATAACACTTTCTTATTAACCTGCCGGTCAACTTCTAAGGCAAATTTTTCTTCAATGGTTTCCCGTTTAACAAAACCTAAATTTTGGGGAATAATGGTATTGAAAATAAATCGTCCAACGGTGCCATCAACCAGACGGGTCATCATTTCACCGTCAATTTCTTTAACTATCCGAACCTTAACCAGGGAATGAAGATCAACATCCTTGTTAAAGTAAGCCATTTCCATTTCATCCAGATCTCTAAAGACACTACCCGTTCCTTTACCATCTGTTTTATAAATGGTCATATAGTAGGTCCCTAAAATCATATCCTGGGTGGGCGCAACAACCGCTGTACCATCCTGTGGTTTAAGGATATTATTGGAAGCCAGCATCAGGAAACGCGCTTCCGCCTGAGCTTCAACCGACAAAGGCACATGGACAGCCATCTGATCGCCATCAAAGTCGGCATTGTAAGCCGTACAAACCAGAGGATGGAGCTTAATCGCCTTACCTTCAACCAGAATCGGCTCAAAAGCCTGAATACCCAGTCGATGAAGGGTCGGAGCACGGTTTAACAGCACCGGATGTTCCTGAATAACATCTTCCAGCACATCCCAAACCATGGGATCCAGTTTTTCGACCATCTTTTTGGCACTTTTAATATTTTGGGACAGATTTCGTCCCACCAATTCACGCATCACAAAGGGCTTAAAGAGTTCAATCGCCATCTCTTTCGGGAGTCCACATTGATACATTTTCAGTTCTGGTCCGACAACGATAACCGAACGGCCAGAGTAGTCAACCCGTTTTCCTAAAAGGTTCTGACGGAAGCGTCCCTGTTTACCTTTTAACATATCACTCAGGGATTTAAAGGGGCGGTTACCCGGCCCGGTAACGGCGCGGCCGCGTCGACCATTGTCAATCAAGGCATCAACCGCTTCCTGAAGCATCCGTTTTTCATTTTGAACGATGATATCGGGTGCATCCAGTTCCAGCAATTTAAGCAAACGGTTATTTCGATTAATCACCCGTCGATATAAATCATTTAAATCTGAGGTGGCAAAACGTCCCCCATCGAGCTGTACCATTGGCCGCAATTCTGGCGGAATAACCGGAATCGTTTCTAAAATCATCCATTCTGGACGATTGGTGGAATTTCTGAATGCTTCTACCGCTTCTAGTCGTCGGGCTATCCGGATTTTTTTCTGACCCGAACTGCCTTTGAGTTCTTCTTTGAGCACTGCTGATTCCTGATCCAGGTCAACCAATTTTAACAGTTCCTGAATCGCTTCAGCACCAATGCTGGCGGTAAATTTATTGCCAAATTGACCTTTTGCTTCTTTATATTCGGCCTCAGTCAGGATTTGTTTGAAATCAAAATTGCTCTCGCCCGGATCAGTGACCACATAAGCGGCAAAGTAAATTATTTTTTCCAGATTTCTCGGCGACATTTCAAGGATCAGCCCCATTCGACTGGGGATTCCTTTAAAATACCAGATATGCGAAACCGGAGAGGCCAATTCAATATGCCCCATCCGCTCACGTCTAACCTTAGCCTTGGTTACTTCAACCCCACAGTTTTCACAGACAATGCCCTTATGGCGAATACGCTTGTATTTACCACAATTACATTCCCAGTCTTTCTGAGGTCCGAAAATCTTTTCACAAAACAGACCCTCTTTTTCTGGTTTCAGGGTTCTATAATTAATCGTTTCCGGTTTTTTAACTTCTCCACGTGACCACTCTCTGATTTTTTCAGGTGAGGCCAATCCGATTTGTAAGGATTTGAAGGTGAATTCCTCGTTTAACAAATGGCTTCGCTCCCTTCTTTTATAAATTTATTGTTACTGAAATAAGTCGTCGTCTTCGTCATCATCAATGCTCTTAATCTGGAAGCTATCTTCCAATTTCACGTCATCTCCAGCTTCGGAAATTTCGGTGCTGCCAATTTCAATGGCCAATTCTTCCAGGGGATCCCGCTCATCCATCTCATCATCAAGAACCTTAATCATTTCCTGATCATTTAAGATGTTCACATCCAGACCTAAACTCTGGAATTCTTTCATCAGAACCTTAAACGATTCCGGTATCCCCGGCTTGGGAATATTCTCGCCTTTAACAATCGATTCGTAGGCTTTAACCCGGCCGACCACGTCATCTGACTTGATCGTCAAAATTTCCTGCAGGGTATGGGCGGCACCGTAGGCTTCTAAGGCCCAAACTTCCATTTCTCCGAAACGCTGGCCACCAAATTGAGCTTTACCACCCAACGGCTGCTGCGTCACTAAGGAGTATGGCCCGGTTGAACGAGCATGCATTTTATCATCAACCAAATGGTGAAGTTTAAGAATATACATATAACCAACGGTGACCTTATTATCAAAGGGCTCGCCGCTGCGTCCGTCATAAAGTTGAATCTTACCATCTTCCGGCAAACCCGCCTGACCCAGTAATTCCATGATGTCATCTTCATTGGCGGGATCAAAAACCGGGGTCGCAATATGCCAGCCAATGGTTCGCATCGCCAGTCCCAGATGGACTTCTAAAACCTGACCAATGTTCATTCGCGAAGGAACCCCCAAAGGATTAAGTACAATCTGAAGGGCCGTTCCATCCGGCATAAAGGGCATATCTTCTTCGGGAAGGATTCGGGAAATTACCCCTTTATTTCCATGACGACCAGCCATTTTATCGCCGACGGAGATCTTACGTTTAACTGCAATCAGAACCCGCACCAGAGTATTAACCCCCGGTTTTAAATCTTCATCTTTATTTTCCCGCGAGAAGACCTTAACATCCAGGACAATTCCGGATTCTCCATGGGGAACTTTTAGGGATGTATCCCGGATTTCCCGGGCTTTTTCACCAAAAATGGCACGCAGCAGTTTTTCTTCTGCCGATAGATCCGTTTCACCCTTAGGTGTGACTTTTCCAACCAGGATATCATCGGATTTAACCTCAGCACCGACAAAGATAATCCCGCGTTCGTCCAGGTTCTTCAACGCATCTTCACTGACATTGGGAATATCCCGAGTGATTTCTTCCGGTCCCAGATTGGTTTCTCGGGCTTCGGCTTCAAATTCTTCAATATGAATCGATGTGAAAACATCTTCTTTAAGTAATTTTTCATTAATCAGGATCGCATCCTCGTAGTTGTAACCTTCCCAGGTCATAAAACCCATCAGAATGTTACGACCCAGAGCCAGTTCGCCCATTTCAGTGGACGGACCATCGGCAATGATTTCTCCCGCCTGTACGTATTGCCCTTTGTTGACCAAAGGTTTATGATTCATACAGGTGCCCTGATTGGAGCGTTTGAATTTTAGCAGGGTATATTTATCCAACTCGCCGTTATCGGTACGAATATGGACTGCCGCAGCTTCCACCCGTTCTACCGTTCCAGCATTTCTGGCAATGACACAGACTCCGGAATCCTTGGCCGCCTTATGCTCCATTCCCGTACCGATTACCGGCGCTTTGGGAATCAGCAGTGGTACCGCCTGACGTTGCATGTTGGCGCCCATCAGGGCCCGGTTAGCATCATCATTTTCAAGGAAGGGAATCAGCGATGTCGCCACCGAAACGATTTGCTTTGGTGAAATATCCATGTAGTCAACCCGATCCGGTGGAATTAATACAAAATCACGTTTGCTGCCGGCTCGACCGGTAACTTGTTTACGAGCAAAACGATTATTGTCATCCAGCGGCTCATTGGCCTGGGCAATGGTATAGCGACCTTCTTCATCCGCCGCCAGATAATGAATTTCTTCCGAAACAACGCCATTATGTACTTTCCGGTAGGGTGCTTCAATAAAGCCATACTCATTAACCCGGGCATAGGTACTAAGCGAACCGATTAGTCCGATGTTCGGACCTTCCGGGGTCTCAATTGGACACATCCGGCCGTAATGGCTATGATGAACATCGCGAACCTCAAACCCGGCTCGCTCACGGCTTAATCCGCCGGGTCCCAATGCTGATAAACGTCGTTTATGGGTTAATTCAGCCAACGGATTGGTCTGATCCATAAATTGTGACAATTGCGAGCTACCAAAGAATTCTTTTAAGGCAGCATTGACCGGGCGGGTGTTAATTAAGCCCTGAGGGGTTAATATTTCGTCGTCCTGAACCGACATTCGTTCTCGAACAACCCGTTCCATTCGCGATAACCCGATGCGGAACTGATTTTGCAACAGTTCGCCAACCGAACGCAGACGACGATTGCCTAAATGGTCAATATCATCAATGGCGCCGATATCATAGTCCAGACCAATAATATAAGAGATGGAGGCGTGAAGATCTGAAATCAGTACATGCTTCGGTACCAGCTCATCCATTCGCTTTTTAATCGATTTTTTCTTTTCCTCGTCGGTTGCATCCGATTCTAAGATCTCTTTTAGCACTTCGTAGCAGACATTTTCGGTGATATCCAAATCACTGATGTCAAAAGCCAGATCCTGGGCACTAATGTCGACAAAACCGTTTCCGATGACACGGACAATTTTGTCTTCCACTTTTACGTCAACGACGTTGATCCCGGTGTTCTGAATATCAATGGCGACATCGTTTGTGATGATTTCGCCTTCTTCAACATAGACTTCACCGGTTTCCGGGTTTACCACAGTATTCGCCGCTCGCTGGCCGGCAATCCGGGTTGACAGTGATAGTTTTTTATTGTATTTATGACGGCCGACCTTGGCCAGGTCATAGCGACGATCGTCAAAAAACATCGAATTAAGCAGGGATTGAGCACTTTCCACAGTTGGTGGTTCGCCCGGACGCAATCGTTTATAAATCTCGATTAGACCATCCCGGGTCGATTTCATATTATTATTTTCATCTTTTTTAATGGTTTCGATGAGTCGGTAATCATCACCGTAAAAATCAAGAATTTCCTGATTGGTTCCCAGACCCAGTGCGCGAATCAGCGCTGTGATCGGTAATTTACGGGTCCGGTCAATTTTAACGTACATGATGTCATTGGAATCCGTTTCGTATTCCAACCAGGCACCACGGTTAGGAATAACCTGGGCTGAAAATAATTTCTTACCCAGTTTATCACGACTCAAGGAAAAATATGCCCCTGGTGACCTGACCAGCTGGCTGACAATAACCCGTTCCGCTCCATTGACAATGAAGGTTCCGGTGTCGGTCATTTTATGCAAATCGGCCATATAGACCTTTTGCTCTTTAACTTCATTTTTTTCCTTATTTATTAAACGAACTGTTACTTTTAACGGTATAAAGTAGGTTTGATCCCTCTCTTTACACTCCTCCACTGAATACTTCGGTTTTCCCTCTATGGAATAATCCACAAATTCTAAAACCAGATTTCCAGTGTAGTCTTCGATTTTATCAATATCGTCAAAAACCTCTTGGAGTCCTTTTTCAATAAACCAGTTGTATGAATCTTTCTGAACCTCAATCAGGTTCGGCATTTCAATAACTTCTTTGATTTTAGAAAAGCTTTGGCGTGTTCTTAAACCATCTTTTTCAGGATGCAACATTACCATCCAATATCACCCCTCGCAAAAATACTCAGCAACGGACTATCCATATCGACTTGTATCGCCTAGGAGTACCCCAAATTTGCCTGTTGTGTTTCATCTCACCTTGTGTTATTATTAGACCGTAATCAATTTCATATTTACCGACTCTAATCGGTTTCCCCTTTGATCAGTTTAACATGACCGAGTCGCAAATGATTCGTTGATCGCCCAAAAATTGACGTCAAGGATGCATTATAATCTTGTTTTTAAAGATACCAATGCAATTTTAAATACTATCATAAAATTTCCAACTTGTCAAGCCTATTTTGTATCTTAAAAGCCTTCCCAGATCATCTGGGAAGGCTTTCTTTATCTTTGATAAATTATTCTTTCGCCCTGCGGTTTTTACTCAGCAATACTTTTTTAGCCGGTATTTTTTAGGAACCTTCTTTTTCTGATCTCTCAAAACGCTACTTAAAAATTCTTGCGTTCTTTTTTCTTTAGGGTGGATGAAGATGTCTTCCGGCGAGCCTTCTTCAAGGATCGTTCCCGAGTCCATAAAGACAACCTTGTTGGCAACTTCCCGGGCAAAACTCATCTCGTGGGTTACCACCACCATGGTCATGTGCTCATTGGCTAGGCTTTGCATGACACTCAGCACCTCACCAGTCAGTTCCGGATCGAGCGCTGATGTGGGCTCATCAAAGAGCAAAATATCGGGATTCATCATTAGCGCCCGGGCAATGGCCACCCGTTGCTTTTCGCCCCCGGACAAAGTCGATGGCATGGCATCAATCCGTTCCAGCAAGCCGACCTTATTTAGATAAGCTTCACAGCGCTGGTTCATTGCTACTGCTTCTTCTTTTTTGACCACCTTGGGCGCCAACTCCAGATTTTGACGAACGGTGAGATGAGGAAACAGATTAAAATGCTGAAAAACCATTCCCATTTTCATGATAATCGCCCGAATCTCTGGGGGGCTGGGGTAAACGCCATCCTTTAACAACGGTTTACCTTCCATAATGATATCACCGCTGTCAGCCTTTTCTAAATCGATCAGGCACCGGAGCAGGGTCGATTTCCCCGATCCCGATGATCCGATGATGGCCATCACATCGCCCTTCTTCACTTCAAACGAGATATCTTTTAAGACATGATTGTCTCCAAAACTTTTATTAAGTTGATTGACTTTTATAATTTCCATATGCTTCCTCTAAAACTCATATTTGGTTTCAAGCCGTTTAAATACCAATGTAATCACAAAATTAATCAACAGGTATAAAACCGCTGCTACAAAAAAGGCAAAGGTATCGCTGTCGCGATTAACGGCCGTTTTGGCATAATGCAAAATCTCCGCCACCCCGATAACGGTGACCAGCGCCGTATCTTTTACCAGGGTTATGGTTTCATTACTAACCGCTGGCAAACAGACCCGAATCATCTGGGGAATCACCACCCGGATCATGGTTTCTATTTTTGTGAGGCCTAAGACTTTGGCCGCTTCATACTGACCTTTGTCAATAGCCAGTAAACCACCCCGGAATATTTCGGCAAAATAAGCCGCATAATTCATGCAAAAGGCAATACAAGCTGCCATAAAGCGACCAAAAACAAGATGCTTCCCCACCACCGGTAGTAGCGGCAGACCAAAATAAACAAACATGATTTGTAGCAACAAAGGGGTTCCGCGGACCACATAAATATAACCCTTCGCAAATGACTTAACCAATTTCACCTTGCTGCGTGCCAATAAGGTAAACAAAAAACCCAGTGGGATCGAACAGACAATGGTGACAGCAAAAACACTGAGGGTAATCACCATCCCCTGCAACATCGGTATGGTAATATTTGATAAATAGATAAAAAATTCTGGCATTTTAATCTCCTGAGGAATGAAATGATATTAATCGTAAAAGTCATAAAAAAATCGGATAGAAACTATCCGATTTCTAGAAACTGGTTGTTTTCTTAAGTTATGGTTTGTAAATGATGTCTTCACCAAACCATTTCGTTGAGATGGTAGCTGCCGTTCCGTCGGCAACCATCGCATCCATGGCATCCTGGATCTGGGTCAATAATTCGGTATTGCCTTTTTTGATCCCAACACCATATAGTTCTGGCGATAAGCTTTCGCTTAAAATAACAAATTCCGCACTTTCAGAGGTAATGTAGTAGCGGGCCACAATCGAGTCAACAATGACTGCATCCACACGGCCGATTGACAAATCGCTGAGGGCGGATACATTTTCAGGATATTCATTTAAGGCTGCGGCCTCCTTGCTGATTGGGTCAGCAGTGAAAGCATCATAGGCTGAAGAACCTTTTTGGACGCCGATGTTTTTTCCAGCCAGATCAGCTTTGGTCTTAATTGCCGAGTCTTTTTTCACCACAATAACCTGATCGTTTTCCAGGTAGGGGACGGTAAAGTCCATGGCATTTTTTCGTTCATCGGTTATGGTTAAACCGTTCCAGATCACATCGATATTACCGGAATCCAGTTCCAGCTCTTTTGTGTCCCAGTTAATCGGTTGAAGTTCTACTTCCATTCCCATCCGTTTTCCAACTTCTTTGGCTAAATCCACATCAAAACCAACAATTTCGTTCTTATCATCTCTAAAACCCATTGGTGGAAAGGAATCATCCAAACCAACAACAAAGGTTTTATCGTCATTATTGGCGTTGGTTTCTGTTTTTGCAGTGTTACTGCTGCATCCTGCGAATAAACCAGCGACCAGAACAACAACAAGCATCAGACCAAATATACTTCTTTTTTTCATTCCTTTTTGTCCTCTTTTCCTAATATAATCTGAGCCTATTATACACTTTATCACTGTGCATTGCTAGTCCTTTGCATCATTTTATACCAAAATTTATGCTCTCCCGTCTGTCACGACGACTTTATTCCAACCCTTATATCGCCTAAAAAAAGTCCGCACCTTCAAGCTATAACTACCGGAAACCCCGGTGTGACATGCTCGCTGTCATGTGCGGACATCATTTTGTCGCTTTATCGCAATTCTTTAGTTACGGCATCCGTTTATAGAAAATCTCAAGAATAGCGGCACTGGAGGCTGATCCTGGATCACGATGACCGATAGCCCGTTCGCCTAAACGCATCGCCCGACCTTTTTTGGCAATGATCGGGATCGTTGAATCGGAGCCGGCAGAACCCACTTCCAGGGCTTTTTTCATGGCATCTTTAGGTGCCATTTTTTCTTCAACGTACGCGACTCTTAGTGCATTTACCGCTGGCCTCAAGGTGTCAACCATGGTTTTGTCGCCAACGACTGCTTTTCCCCGTTTTTCGATAATGGCAACCCCAGCCTCCATCATTTCGATGAATTCGTCAAAGTTCACTTCTTCTTTGCCCTTGGCCGGCACGCCAAATTTTGAAAAAAAGCCACCATAAAGCGGACCCGATGCTCCACCAACCTTATCCAACAAGGCCGTCCCCACATTTTTGAAAAGCGTGTTGATGTCTTCGCCTTTCCAGGAGTCCAAATTTTTACTGACTTCCCGAAAACCGATACTCATATTCATACCATGGTCGCCGTCGCCGATGGCTGAATCTAACTCCGAAAAATAATCCTTCTTTTCTTCCGCCAAAACAATGAGGTCATCGATCACCTCAATAAAATAGTCTTTATTTAAAATATAATCGCTCATAACGTTTCTCCTGACAATGAATTAAAGGGCTGATGGTTTCCCATCAACCCGATTAGTTTTTGCTATCTTTGTTATTTTCTTTGGTAACTAAAACTGTTTAAAATAAGGGGTATCACAGGGATAATCGAGGAGCTCTTTCATTTCGTCGTCCAATTTTACCAGGGTCACCGACATACCCGCCATATCCATCGATGAGGCAAAGGAACCAATTAGTGATTTATAAACCGTAATGCCTTTTTCTGCCAAAATCTCGGCAACCCGACGGAAACAGATATGTAAATCCATCAGTGGTGTCGCACCCAGGCTGTTGACCAGAACATAAACTTCATCACCGCTTTCGTAGGGAAGATCCGCAAGAATCGGTGCCATGATCTGGTCGATGACCTTGTCCGCAGGCTCAATTTTGCCACGTCGTACCCCTGGTTCGCCATGAATACCCATACCGATTTCCATATCGCCATCTTCCATTTCAAAAATAGGACCGCCTTTTGACGGCAGCGTCGCTGAGGACATGGCCACACCCATGGTCCGGGTGACATCGTTGCATTTTTTTGCCGCTGCCACAACTGCATCCAAATCGCCGCCCATTTCAGCTTTTGCTCCGGCAGCTTTAAAAACGAAGAAATCTCCAGCGATCCCGCGACGATCTTCAATATTTTCAGAAGAAATGACATCATCGGTAACAAGCACGGTTTCGACTCGGATGCTGTCTTCTTCGTCAGCTTTCTCAGCACCCATATCAAAATTCATCACATCGCCGGCATAGTTTCCATAAAGATAGATGCAACCTTTGCCAGTATCCACTGCTTTTACCGAAGCATAACAGGGGTCTGGAGATGGTGAGGTATTAATATTTCCTATAACTGCCGCATCTGCAAATCCTTTTCCCACATATCCCAGGAATAAGGGTTCATGTCCAGATCCGCCGCCGATGATCACCCCAACCTTGTCTTTTTGTTTCGCTGTTTTGCTGACAACTACCCGACCCTGGGCTTCAGATGCCGGATCCAGAACCACATGATCTTTGTGGGCAGCCACATAGCCTTCCAACATTTCTTCAACTACATCATAGGGATCATTGATTAATCGTTTCATTTCTTCCTCCTGAAATTATTTTTGTATACGTTTACCTAACGCAAGAACCATGCCAGAGTGAAATCCACTCATAAAGCCAATTACAAATTACTTTTTCTATATAATGGGTATTTTTTCCCCGTTTGGGGAAAATTTCCCAATCAATAGGCCTGTTAATGAACCTTTTTCAGGCTTGCACCTTCTTTGGCGGTAGCAATAATTTTTTCCAGATCATTGCAAATGGTGGCCTGAATCACCCCACCGATAACCCCTTCAACCAACGGTGCATCGACAATGTGCACCTTTTTCTCAAGTTCTTCATCCTCCAATAATTCAATGGCGGTTTCACTACAGATCACGGCCGATCCCAAATCCACAAAAATCAGGATCTGGTCCCGTTTGGCCAGGGCTTCGATGGCATTTTTTATCTTTGTTGTATTGGTACCAATCCGACCATCGTCAGCTCCACCGGCAGCTATTACTTCGACACTGCCATCGTTCATTTCCATAACGATGTCTCTTAGTCCCTCGGCCAACTTCTCACTGTGCGATACGATAATTACACCTGTCATTCGCTTCCTCCCACTCTTTTCTGTGTTACCTGATCTTATATGATCGCAATATTCGTGCCAACTGTCAAGACGTTAAAGACTAATCGAGTTGATATTTCCGGACTTTGGCTGAAATGGTCTTATGATCCAGTCCCAATGCCAAACCAGCCTGACGATAACTGCCGTGTTTCTCCAGGGCTCTGGCAATCAACTCCCGCTCCATCTCGGCAAATGTGGGGAGATTATCCCCATCCCATGATTGTATGGTTTTTAGTGCCGCCACCGAACCCATTTCATCGCATAAATAACCCGGCAAATCATCCAGGGTAATCCAATCCGTATTTGACAGGGTCATTCCACCCTCTATCATATTTTCCAATTCCCGAACATTTCCCGGAAAATGATACTGTTCCAAAGCGCTTAAAGCCGTTTTGGTAATGGCACAATTAGGCAAATCATATTTTTTACTGATTTTTTCAGTAAAGCATTCCACCAGCAAAGGAATATCGCCTTTACGCTGGCGTAGTGGCGGCAGCATCACGGTAATGACATTTAGCCGGTAATAAAGATCCCGCCGGAAACTGCCCTCTTTCATCATCTCTTCTAATGGACTGTTGGTCGCGGCAATCACCCGCACATCAATTTTTATCGGATGGGCCCCACCGATACGTTCAATCTCCTGTTCCTGAAGCACCCGCAGCAGTTTGGCCTGCATCGCTTTGTCCATGTCGCCGATTTCATCAAGAAAAATAGTTCCGCCGCTGGCAATTTCAAATTTCCCTCTTTTTTCCTTGTAAGCACCGGTAAAGGCTCCTTTTTCATAACCAAAGAGTTCACTTTCCAGTAAGTTTGAGGGGATAGCAGCGCAATTCATCCCCACAAAGGGCTTTTTGCTTCGAGACCCCGCCCGGTGAATAGCCCGGGCCACCAGTTCTTTGCCGGTGCCGCTTTCCCCTCGAATCAGTACTGTTGCATCGGTTCTAGCCGCCTTAGATGCCACCGTCAAGCTTTCAATCAAGGCCCCACTTTTGCCAATAATATTGTCAAAAGAAGAATTCAATGCTTCTTTTTTGGCCAGTTCATCCTGAAGAAATCGGGTTTTTTCAGAGAGTAGCTCAATTCGGTCAGCCAGCTTGGCAATCTCAGTCAGCTCTCTGGCCACAATCACATTGCCACGAAACTTGTTCTCAATAATAATTGGCCGGGCGGTCATAATAAATTCGCGGTTGTCTTTATTGGTGATAATCAACTCGCCCTTCCCTGAAAAAAAAGTCTCGCCGAATTTTTCTTTGGGAAACAGATCCTGTATTTTCCGGGATAAAACCTGGGTTCCTTCTTTTCTAAACATCTTCACAAAGGGATGATTGACATAAGTCACTTCGCGAAGATGATTAATCATGCAGATCCCATCATCCACGGTTTCAAGGATATTATTGAGCTTTTCTTTTAATTCTTTAACAGAATGAAGCTCCCAGGATAACTCTTCAATCTGGGAGATGTCCTGAAAAACGACAACGCCACCCATGACCTCGTCATCCACAATAATAGGACTCTTATTTGTGATTACCCACTTTTTACCAATTTTATGCTTTAAACCAAGATTTTCTCTTTTTGAAGCGAGTAAATTGTTCAAATTAAAATCTGGCACCCATTCATCGGCTTTTTTCCCAATAATATCCGCGGCTTTGATGCCAGTAATTTCTTCTGCTGCGCGGTTGAAGATGTTAATGATCCCGTTGCTGTCCATGGCGATAAGGCCATTATTAATGCTCTCAAAAATCTTCTCACTGGCCAGGGTATTCTCCTGCAGGATGCTGTCAATGGCTTCCGTATCCGGCACTTCCAACTCCGCCGTCTGGCTTAAAAAAGACCCCAGTTTAAAAACAGCCTCCTCACTTCCCGAACTCGAACTATAAACTTCAACCATTTCACCGTTCTTTACTTTCAGGGATACCAAAGGCAATACCGAATTACATGGCACGCCATCAATCGCATTAACCCGTCTCAGATATAACTGACAGTCCCAGATCTTTTCGATTTTTTGAGACTGTCTGGCGACCATGGCAGCCACTCGAGTATGAAGACCATTTTTATTCTTGATAATAATTCTTTGCGCTTTTTCCATAACCTCTCCTCATTGTGTTTATCTCTCATGGCAACATCTCTCCAAACTATTTTTACTTAATTTCTTCGTGGAGCGGATGAATATATACTTTACAAACCCGAAAACCTGTGTAATAATGATACCGTATACATTACCAGAATACCTTAAAAAAACTTATTTTTACACAATTAAAAATAAATATCCAAAATTAAATATCCAGGAGGATCATGCCATGAAAATTGCTGTTGACTGTGACGATGCTGCCATTGACTTTAAAGACGAGATTTATAATTATTTAAAGAAAGCCGGTTACGACATCACTGATTTGACGTATTCTGCAACCCACGATTGCGATTATCCGGAAATTGCCTTTAACCTGGCCGAAACAATTAAAAACAAGGAATATGACCGGGGTTTTATCTTTTGCGGCACCGGACTTGGCGTTGCCATGATGGCCAATAAGGTACCCGGAGTTTTTGCCGGTACCTGCCACGATGTTTATTCAGCCGAACGACTGGCTAAAAGCAACGATGCCAACGTGTTAACGATGGGGGCCCGGGTAATTGGCACCGAGCTGGCTAAAATGGTAGCCGAGGCATGGCTTAAAAGTGATTTTCAGGGCGGCGGATCGACTAAAAAAGTTGAAACGATGCGTAGCCTTGAAAAAACTTATCTGAAGTAGGTCACTTATGAATAAGTTTTTGCTGGGAACGAATTGGAAGATGAACAAAACCCTGACTGAAAGCATTCAATACACCAATAATCTAATGCCAATCATTGAGAAGTATCCACAGTTTGAGTTTTTTATCATCCCTTCCTATACCCACCTCTGGAAAATTAAAGAGACTATTGATGCCCAAAAAAGCCCCCTGAAGCTGGGCGCCCAAAACATGCATCAAGAAGACTTTGGCCAATTTACGGGCGAGATTTCCCCGGTGATGCTAAAAGAAATCGGTTTGGATGTGATTGAGCTGGGTCATAGTGAACGACGACAATATTTCAACGAAACCGATGAAGCCGTCAACCAGAAAGCCCTGGCCGCATTAAAACACGGCTTCATCCCACTGATTTGCATTGGCGAACAGCTGGCAGATAAAAACTATGGGGTATCTAAGGAAATGCTGGCTAAACAATTAAAAATCGCCTTAAAGGATATGCCCGCTAATGCTATTTCTAATTTCTGGATTGCTTATGAACCGGTCTGGGCCATTGGTGTCAATGGGATCCCGGCGGAAACGTCCTATGTTGAAGAAATCCATAATTACTTAAGAACCGTTCTGATTGACCTGTACGGCACCATCGGTCAAGAGATTCCGCTTCTATTTGGCGGTAGCGTCAATAAAAACAATGCCGGCGACTACGCTCGTCTTGAAAATGTCGATGGCTTATTCATTGGCCGCAGCGCCTGGGAGCCCGATCTATTTGAAGAGCTTATGGTTTTGGTTGGTAACGTGGTAAAATAATCACATCTGAATAACCGGAAGCTTAGGAGAGATCTCACGAGAGTGAGCTCTCTCTTTTTTGATTCCGTTAACTGCTTTTATTGCGTTTTTTCGAGCATTTTTACCAGCCATTGTCCTGAGATCGAAAGTTCAGATTCCAGCCAACTGCCAGTTTTATTGATATCGCTGCGGATCAGTGCCGAGGTTTCGTTTTTATTAGATAAATTCCAGGCGATATGACTAACACCATACTGGTTTAATCGATCCATCCACAGATTGGCTTCACCTTCGTTGATTGGGCCACTTCCCGAGGAATCACAAATACCGTATTCGCTGACAAAGATGGGGAGTCCCTTGTCAATAGCGGCACTCATCTTATTGCGAAGACTGTCCCGATGGGTGTCTGCATAAAAATGGAGGGCGTACATCAGATTGGAATAGCCCAAAATAGGGTTGGCAGCAGCCTGATCCACATCCTGGGACCAGGTTGGTGTGCCGACAATCACAATCGCGTCCTGATTATGCGATTTGATCACCGGAATCACCGTTTCAGCGTATTGTTTGATCTGACTCCATGTAGTTCCACCATTCGGTTCGTTGCAGATTTCATAAATTACGTTGTTATTATTTTTAAATTGCGCTGCCATCTCGTCAAAAAAAGCGATCGCCTCAGCCTGATGGGTTAGCGGATTTCCGTCACTGAGAATATGCCAATCGATGATTACGTATAAGCCTAAATCCGTCGCCAGATTAACGCCATTGATCACCCGTTCTTTTAGCAGCGCCCGATTATTGTCATCCCCCACACAATAGCCATTGTAGCCTTCGGTATACATGGCCAGTCGAACTGCATTAATGCCCCAATCGTCGCGCATGGTTTGGAAGGCATCGGCATTAACATATTCCGGAAACCAGGAAAGACCATGGGTTGAAACCCCTTTTATCTGAAAAGGAAGACCGCTTTCGTCGGTGAGCTGTGTTCCGACCACTGATAATTTGCCATGCTCATCAACCGGTGTTCCGGTCGACGCACCTTCACGTTCAATTTTAATGCGAATCGATTCCAACCGTTTTGACTGACCCGTGACCCCGGCAACTTCGCCGTCTTTTTTCCAACCTTGGGACCACCCATAATCCTGTCCGTGAACACTGTAACTGACCGTATAACCGGGTAATTGCTTACCATCTTCGCCCACCAGGATAATTTGAATGGCTTCAACCCGTTGGCCTTTTCCCTGTGATCCAGCAAAGCCGCCGTCTCCAATCCAATTGATGGCGGTGTCTAAACCGGTGTCTGAGAGCCAGCCCTGGTTTTGCACATGGACATTGTATCGAATACTGGCACCAGCAGGCAATTGATCAGTTCCGACCAGCTTGATCCAAAACCCTTCAATCCGTTTGCCTTCACCGGTGGTCCCCAGATTTTTTGCTTCACTCACCCAGGTTCCGTCCGTGGGATAGTCCCCATAATCTTCTACATGCCCACGATAAGCCACCCCAAGCGCTGATGCCTCATCTGAACCAGCACCAAAAACAGAGGCCGGCATTAAAATGGCGATCAATGCAAAAATCAGACTAACTAAAAATATCCTTCTCATGGTTTTACCTTGTTTTTCGCTTATCATCATTTTTTTCTCCTTTTTTACGCGTCCTTCCATGACGCGGGGACGTTTCATATCGTTCGGCTGGTCAAGGGCCTACCAGGTCCTCCATTTTTCCTGAATCAGTGATATCCATCAGTTCTTCTGGAAAGGGCGCCCAAATGGTCTGATCCAGCAGATAACCGTCATTATAGCGAATTACATAAGTTTTAAGCACATTAAGGGGAACACTTAAAGGAATTTTACCGCTACGGTATTTGTCAAAACTGTCCAGAATAAAGGTCTTTTCGCCGCTTGAAAGGGAGTCCGAAAAATAGCCAAAGATGTGCATCATCACATTGATGTAATTCCGATACCGGGGAATCCTAAAAAAGGCTCTGGCTAAGCCCTCTTTATAACTGCCAATCACCAGATTCGTCGCTAATTTTTCGTGGTTTGCCACAATCCGCCCTAACACTTTTTGCTCTTTTTGACTATAAGCCATCAGCAAATATTTATTATTGGCCTGAAATTCAACCAAAGCCGCCATGGTTCCGATTTTTTGCACCTGACGAAAGCTGCACATGGTATACAATTTCGTCAGAAAATGCTCCCGTATTCTGAAATTTGTCAAGCGCCCCTCTTCTTCAATGGCCCCATGGGGATAGTGTTTAAAGGCCTGGGCCGCAAAGATGCCCTGTCCTTTAACCGAACCGGCGACCTTGGTTTTGCCCAGATAGACCTTAACATCCTTGGTACCACAGGAAGGCGATCGCCCTTTTAAGATAAAACCATCCACTTCCGGAATCTTATCAAAATAAGACTCACTGAAATCAATCATCTCCTGGGTATATTCGGTATCGGTAGCGGGCTGATATAAAACCGTCTCGCCCTCTTCTAACACCAGCCGAATCGGATTTCGGGGAACCCCCAAGCCAATTTCCACCTCTGCACAGACCGGGTAATACTCCACATAGTCTTTGAGTTTTTCAACAAACTTATCCGGAAGAGTCTGCCCGTTATAACGACAGGCATCAAAACCGATACATTTACTGACAATCACCCGGGGCTTTAAATTTTTATCCATTTCGGCCTCCTCATTTTATTGATCATACATTGTTACTACCCCGTTGTGACGACGTTCAATCATAATACCGCGGTTTACTGTGTGCTTTCCCAGGCAATGCCTTGATTTCTTCTCATCATTACTCAACTTTAATGTTGAAATTCTATCATTTAATGAAGTATAATAGTTTAAAACTAATCATGCAAAGTTTAAAAACACCTTGTTGCTCCCGATTGGAATCAGGTCAAACGTGAATCGACTGATCACAATGCGACATTGGATTATTCAGGGCCGTAATTAAGAACATTTTAATCTTTTTATAAACTGGGGATCGATCCCACTGATCCCTTAATCGTAAGCGTCAAGTACAACCCACCTACCCAAACAGAATAAATTCTGCTAAAATCACCTTATCACAAAACTGGAGGTGATTTTTTTTATGTTAAATAGCGACAAAGAAATGAACCGTGAAAAATGGTCCAGGTGTATAGAAGTTCAAGAGCATAGTGGTATATCACAGAAAAAATGGTGTGAAGCGAATCAGGTCAATCATCATAACTTCCGTTACTGGAGACAACGTCTAAAGAATGAAGATTCGGATATCAATCAAGCGGTCGTGAGCGAGCCAGCTGAAAGCAGCGAGATCTTTGAATTCACCCGAGTTCTGATCCAACCGGAAGAAAGGGACGGCGATATCGCTTTGGCTAGCGGGATGAAGGCAACGGTTACTCTGGCAATCAGAGGAATGGTTTTAACCATTCCTGCAACCTATGATGAAACGTTTCTCCTCCGTCTGATCCGGACGCTTAACCGGTTATGATGTCACAACTGAGCATCCGGTAGTTGTCAAGATAGTTGGCGGTTTTTCTTGAATTAACCGACTGACTTATTGGTTTCATTGGTTTCATTTGTTTCATTTGATTCATCTTTTTCAGGATTTAACCATACTTCGTTTTCCAGAGCCCACTTGCGAATATTTTTAGTCCAGCGGTTTGGATTATTCTGCCGTGCGGCCTCATAAACAGCTGTGCGGTTTGAAAAAATCTCTTTATCCATTCCGGTATGCCGCTGATTTGGGGTCAGGAAATTAAGCCCACTGTGGCAGTGTTCAAAATTATAGTAATGCGTAAATTCCAGAACCCATTGTCTTGCTTCCGGGATTGATTTAAAGCCCTTGTAAGGGTAATCAGGGCGATATTTGCAGGTTTTGAAGATGGATTCGGCATAGGGATTGTCATTACTGACTCTCGGTCTGCTTTTGGATGAAACAATTCCCAGTTTCTGAAGGGTTTCCATCAACGAAGCTCCTTTCATCGGACTACCGTTATCGGAATGCAGAACCAGCGGCTGTTTAGCGGTTGAAATCGTTTCTGAAAGCGCTGCTTTTCGAACAAGTATGCTGGCATTTTGTGCGGATTCTTCCGGCCAGATTTCCCAGCCAACGATCTTTCGACTGTAAAGATCCAGAATCAGATAAAGATAATAGTGAAAACCCTTTACCGGACCCGGCAGCCACGTGATATCCCACATCCAGACCTGATTCGGCCCTGTTGCTTTGTGGCTTGTGATCGTGCGCTTCTGAGGTTTTGATGAACGACCCCGATGATTATTCATGCCGGCTTCTTTCATCACACGGTATATGGAAGATTCGGATGCAATATAGCGCCCCTCCTCATCTGCCAGACGGGGAACAATCTGACTGGGTGGCAGACTCTGATATTTTTTCGAATTCACGACTTTTATTATCTCTTTCCGTTCTGCTGGTGTCAGTTTATTGGAGGGAGTTGGCCGAATCGCAACGGGACGCTGATCTTCCAGCGGTGTTGCCGGATTTTTCCAGCGTGAAAAAGTACGTTCGCTGATATTCAGCTCACGGCATGCCATAAATTGGCGGGCTCCGTTTTGAATGGCTTCTTCGATTAAAGCAGCAGCGATTTTGCGATCTGAGGTTGGGATCATTCGTCCTCGGGCTCCCCCCAGATCGCTTGTGCCTTTTTTCTGAGCACCAGTAATGCTGCTGTTTCAGCCAATGCTGCTTCCTTTCGCTTCAGTTCGCGATTGAGTTGGGTCACCTGTTTTTTTGATTCGCTTAGATCTTTTTTAAGTCTCTTTGATTCATTGGCAACACTCCCATTGGCATTGATGCAGGCATCACGCCAGGCTTCGATTTGTTCAACATAAAGGCCTTTTTCACGGCTATATTCAGCCAGCTCAGCCTGATTCATACGGGCTGTTTCCAGGACGATCAGAAATTTATCCTCACTGGACCAGTCTTCTGAAGTTCCTGTTCCCGATGGTGCTGCCATTCCGGACGCTTTTGCCTGCTTCTTCCACTTGAAAAGTGTCTGCTCTGAAACACCGGTTTCATTATGCAGCTGACGAACTGATTTGCTGATCGGCGGCAACATCTGCTGTATAATATGTTCTTTGAATTCATCGCTATATTGTGTCATGTGATACTCCTATCCTTTTATATATTTACTATAATATAGTAAATTCAATCACCTGACAACTATCTTAACACATAGTGCATCCAACAGGTCCATCTGGCACTGGGTGCCACCGATCTGCGAAAAAGCATTGATGGTCTGGCACTGATTGTTTCCCATGTGCTGCAAATGGATCCATTTTCAACCCATCTCTTTGCCTTCTGCAATAAACGCAGGAACCTGATTAAGATTCTGGTCTGGGATCACAATGGCTTCTGGATTCATTACAAACGGTTGGAGAAAGGATCTTTTCAATGGCCGGAAAACGGCCATTGTGGGGCTCTTTCGATCTCAGAGCGCTCTTTTCGATGGTTACTCGATGGCATGTCCGTCGAGCAGAAAACGGCCCACACCGAAGCCACCGGACGGATTATGATCTGAGAAAAAAGACCTGGGATTGGCTAAATAAAGCTTTTTTTGTCGGATTTCGCATGGTATAATAAGGGCATGAAAGAAGTCGTGGAAACAACTCAGAAAAAACAGAATAGTGACACCGTAGATGATCTGAAAAATGAAAATGCCAAACTGGCCCATGAACTGGAGATTGCCCAGACCAAATTGAAATGGTATGAAGAACAGTTTCGCCTCAATGCGGCCAGACGCTTTGGGAAATCCAGTGAGACGGTGTCCGATGATCAGTTGTCTTTTTTCAACGAAGCTGAAATCACCGCTCGACCGGAGCAGGTCGAGCCGGTTCTTGAGACCATCGTCGTTAAACGGAAACAGAAACGGGGTCTGAATAAAGAGAGCTTTTCGGATCTGCCAGTGGAACGCATTGTCTATCAATTGTCTGAAGATGAGCAAATCTGTGAAGTCTGTCAATCACCGCTACATGAAATGACCGAAGAAATCCGCAAAGAACTCAAAGTCATCCCGGCTCAGGTCGTTGTTGTGGAACATGTGCGCAAAGTCTATGCCTGCCGTAACTGTGAGCAGAACGCCGACAAAACCCCCATCATTACGGCACCCATGCCGGCTCCGGTGATTCCCGGGAGTTTTGCATCGCCAAGCCTGATTGCCTATCTGATGTATCAGAAGTATTCAGCCGCCCTGCCCCTTACCCGACAGGAACGGATCTTTGGTGATTTCGGGATTGAACTGTCAAAACAGAACATGGCCAACTGGATCATTAAAGCCAGTGAGTGGTGGCTTGAGCCCCTGTATGAAGTCATGAAAAAAAGGCTGATGGAAGAAACCTTCATCATCGCCGATGAAAGTCCCATGCAGGTGCTGACCAAAGATGGGAAACCCTGTGACAGCAAAGCCTATATGTGGGTATATCGCAGCGGCAAGCATGGAAAAGTCATTGTCCTGTATGAATACCAGCCCTCCCGCGCTGGTCGACATGCCGCTGAATTCCTCAAGGATTTTAGCGGATTTTTGCAGACGGATGATTTTGGTGGGTACAACAAGGTGAACAACGTAACCCGGGTCGGTTGCCTCGCTCATGCCAGGCGCTATTATACCGATGCAATCAAGGCGTTGCCCAAAGAAGCCCAAATTGAATCCACCCATGCCCATGACGCCCTGATTTTTTTCAGACAGATGTTTCGTCTGGAAAAGCAATGGGCAGAAGATGAGCTTACGCCCGAAGAACGACACGAAAAACGCATCCTTGAACTGAAGCCGGTCATGGAGGCTTATTTATCATGGCTCAAAACCATGGAGCCGCAGGTGGTACCTAAAAGCAAACTGGGAAAAGCCATTGCCTACAGCCTGTCCAACTGGGAACTGCTGACCAATATTCTTCACGATGGTCAATGTGAACTCTCAAGCAATCTGGCTGAACAGGCGATCAAACATTTTGTCGTTGGTCGTAAAAACTTTCTCTTCTGCAAAACACCCCATGGTGCCAAAGCCAGTGCAACGCTCTACAGTATCGTTGTGACTGCCAAACTCAACGGTTTGAATCCCTTCTACTATCTCGATTACCTGCTTACGCAATTGCCCAATACCGCAATCACCGGTGACCAATCCCTTGATCATTTGTTGCCCTGGTCTGAGACACTGCCGGAAGAATGCCGGTCAACTATCAATAAAGAATAACCGCTATAAAAAAGCAGTCCTTTTGTGAGAACATTATCTCATCAATTGGACTGCTTTTCAATGTGGGCTGTATTTGACGCTTACCCTTAATCAACCTAATTCACTATCGAATAATTGGAGGTATTGGTGATGAAATTTAATAGAAATTACCTCAGTGAGTATAAAGAACTTATCAAAACCACTGATTTACAAAAAGGATATCAGGAATTTATAAAGCTTTTTCGATTTTTGCGCACTGAGCTTAAGAAAGCCCTACCGGAGTATGATTTTTCCGGTCATATTGTTGAAAATAATATGGATTTTGCCTATTTTCAGCTTAGCGATGACGAATTGAGAGCGAGCGGTTTGAAAATTCAGGTCATTTTCATTCACAAGGATTTTCGCTTTGAGGTGTGGGTATCAGGCTATAACCGTAAAATACAATGTGCGTATTACGAAAAACTAAGAGCCAAGACAATACCTTACGCACTAAATAATAATCCTAACCAAGTAGACTACATTATCAAAACACCGCTAAATGAAAACCTTGATTTAGGTAATGGTTTTGGTGTACTTGAAGAAATAAAAGCAGGTGTTTTAGAATGCGTTAAGTATATAAAAACCGTATAACTACGGGTTATCTATGTGCTATCAATACAACCGTCTCCACATGCCATGAACAAATAAAAGATACCCTTAGTTATGTTTTTATATCTCAACTTCTGATAAAGTTAAATTTTTTGCACTCCCGCCCACCTTAACTTCGAGAATTTCCTTATTCTTAACGGTTAACGAGACCAGTATTTCAGATGGTTTTTTCATCGAATATCCTTGCTCAAACACAATGTTCGATGCCTGCTCGTTGTTTATTTTTCCATAATGATACAGGTAGCACCCAAGTGCACCATTTGAGGTTCCGGTTGCTGATTCTTCTGGAATATCATAAAGCGGAGCAAAGTTTCTGCAACTTGCGTAAGCGCCATGTAAGGATTCCAAGGTAAAAACATGATACCCAACGGCATTGTATTTTTGGCTAATTGCCTTAATTTTCCCCATATCCGGTTTTATTTCGTTTAAAATCTTAAGACTTTTTATGGGGACCATAATATCCCGAAGTCCTGTTGATACGACTTGGGCTGACAAATCTTCTGGCATTTGTGAAGCTTTGATATTCAATGAATCGGCAATTTCATCTTTATCGATGATCTCCGAAAACACGGGAATCGGTTGACTCATCATAACAGTTTTATCTTCTTTAATTTCGATGCCCAGGATTCCGGCTTTAGTCTCCTGTTTATACCTGCCTGGTTTTAACAATCCCAGACTCGCCATTGTATAGAAGGTGGCAATCGTTGCGTGACCGCATAAGTCAACCTCGTCACTTGGTGTAAAGAATCTCACTTTAAAATCTGCTACGTCTGATCCCAATATAAAAGCGGTTTCGCTAAATCCCAGAATTGCAGCAATTTTTCTCATTTCCTTCTCCGATAATGTATCGGCATTTTTCACAACACCGGCTGCATTGCCACCTTCTCTTGTTTTAGCAAAGGCGTTTATTTTATAGACGGCTACTTTCATAATCAATTCTCCTTAGTTATTTTAAATACATTATGTGACTACACCACCATCTCAGTCTTAATGTAATTTCTGAATGAGTGCTTTGGCCGTCGCTTCATCCGTGATCAAAACCTTGATATAATGCTGTCTGGCGGCACTGATAATCGGATCTAGCTTCTCTTTGCCATGGGCAATGCAGATGACATTCTTGGTTTGTTCCAGTACTGATAAATCCATACTTGTCATAAAATAATCTTCCGGTAATTGGAGTGATTCATGGTTTTCGTACATGACATGTCCCAAAAGATTGGCATGGGATCTGAATAAGGCCTGAGTAATGTCAAATTTTTTTCGAAACAATGAAAATTCGTCAAAATACGGATAATTGATATTCATCGGGCCCGCAATTGATAAAACAACCGTATCCAGTTTTTCATAAGCTTGTTTCAGTTCGTCAAAGCGTTTCAAATCGTATGATGACATCATACTTCGCTTTTGACAAATGGTAAAGGTGTTGTAATGACAGCTGCCACCAAAATGCCTGGCGAAATTATCCAAAATGACACTGGGCTGCAAATAGGGGTTATTGGTGCCGGATGATCCCACCACCGAGAAAAACTTAAGCGGTTAATCCACCCGTTTTTTGGTAAGTTGAGCCGCCACATGGTACAGCGTTTTACCTAAGCCAATGCCGATATTTTTACACTCCGGCAGGATCTCTTCGAGTTGGCGAGCTGCAAAAAAGTATAACGCCTCAGATTGATCTGGCTGTTTCGATAACGAAGGTGCTACAAAAACATCCTTTAGCCCCAACATTTCGCGGATCTGACTGCCTAATCCATCAGCCGTACAGCTTTCCGGGGTGCTGACGCGAATTTTAACGTATCCCAGTTCCCGTGCCAATTTAAGGATACGTGAAATTTGAGAACGGTGAATATTTTCTTTTTGGGCTATTTCCTGTTGACTTAAGCCATCAAGATAATAGTATTTTGCGATACGCAAAATCAGCAACTGATCATCGTTAAGTTTCATTTATTTCCTCTTACTCTTATTCGCTAGGTATTGCGTTGTTCCCATAATATAACCGCACCTGTGATTTGTCAAGTATTCACATTTGTGCTTCTTGTTCCACCTTCATTGACATTTCCTATTCTAGAAAGATATAATGAAAACTAATAAAACACCTCCGCATTCACATTTGTGATATTTAAGGTGTTTTATAATCCATTAAAGGAGAGCGAAGCTATGCGTGTTGTCAACTATCCCCCAGAGCGACTTGATTCCCCGCTGTTCACTAGTCGATCCTCAGAGATCTATGCCTGGGAAGGCTCACAGTTATTGAAACTTTTTAACGCCGAAGTCGATCCATTCCTCATTGAAAACGAAAAAATTAATACCATCGAAGCCTATGAAAAAGGTGTCACCAAGGTAAAATGCTATGGGTTGATTCAAATAAAAAACCGAACTGGGATGATCATTGAAAGTGTTAGTGGCAAACCCTTAATCAGCCTCGCGGGATCCTATCCCACAACTGCTTTTGGAGTCCCCAAACTGATGGTAGAATTGCAAACTCAGTTGCACAATACCCAAACCAATATTATCCGTAGTTATAATGAAATGGTTATCACTACCCTCGATTCCCAACCCCTTTCTTTCTTAACCAAAACGGAAAAAGACAACATTTTAGTAAAACTTGCGAAACTCCCTGATGGAAATTCCATCTTGCATCTTGATTATCATCCGGACAATATCATGTCAGATCGTCAGTCTGCTACGATCATCGACTGGATGACGGCTGCTCGTGGCGTCCCGGCGGCAGATGTAGCGGCTACCCTCTATCTCTTAAACGAAGGTGAAATGATTCCTGGTCTTAATAAGGCGGTAGCAATGGCTCTGGAAACCGTTCGAAAATTTCTTTGTAAACGATATCTAAAAGAATATCAAAAAACAACCGGAATGACTGACTCAGAAATTGCACCCTGGCGGTTACCGTTTTTAATTGTGCGACTTGGGGTTTGGAACATTGACAGCGAGGTGCTGATCCTTCAAGAGAAAATAAGAGCGGCCCTCAATGAGTAACGAAAAGAACGCCCGAAAGGTTCTTCATTCCTGTATCAGCCAATTAAAATCAGCAAACATTGAACTGGGCAATGCCTTTCTGGCTCTGCGAATTTCTGATGATGCCTTTCTTGCGACGGTACCCGCTGTTTATTCAAATGATTGTGATGATCACCATTTTAGATTAATCAATCAGGATGAATTGATCACCCATAATCAACTGGCTTATTCAATTTTTCTTGCCGACCGCAAAATAAACGCCATTATTCTAACCCATTCACGGTTTTGTTCACTAGCGGCTAAAATGGGGCAGGATATTCCTGCTGCACTTGATGATATGGCTCAAATTATTGGCCTGACGATGAAAACTTGTGCCTTAGATGAATTAAAAAAAATAAACCGTATTTTAAAGAAAAATCGCTGTTGTCTGATAAAAAGCAATGATCCCGACGAGCAGGGTGCTATCGCCGTGGGGAAAAATCTTAATGAAGCCTTGATCGTCACCTTATTGATGGAAAAAGCGGCTCAGGTTCATTTGCAGGCCATTATGTTAGGTGGTGCCAAAACATTAAAACCGCTTGAGGCACAGATCATGCACCTGGGCTATGAGCTCTCCTATTCAAAAATTTCGGGATCGCTTTCCCATCAGACGCCTTCTGATCTTTCGCGGAGCCTATCAAATCATGAGCTGACCCTCAGGAATCAACTGGTTGATCTGGGGCAGTTGCTTTCCCGGGAAAATCTGGTTCAGGGGACCTGGGGTAATATCTCCATTCGACTGGATCAACAGTACATGCTGTGCACGCCATCCGGAATGGACTATTTAACGCTCACACCTTATGACATGGTACGGGTTGAAATGAACACCTTAAAATACGAAGGAAAGATCAAACCGACCGGTGAAAAGGCCCTTCATGCAGCCCTTTATGCAGGCCATCCGGATGTCCACTGCGTCATCCATACCCACCCCGTTTATTGCAGCGTTTTTGCCGCCGCCCATCAAAAAATAGTGCCCCCAAACCCGGAACTGGCCAAATGCCTGGGCGGCGATGTGGAACTAGCCGAATATGCCTTCCCCACTTCCAAACAACTGTCGGTAAATGTTGTCAAGGCGATCAAAGACAACCGCGCCTGTGTGATGGAAAATCATGGCATGGTGGTTTGCGGTGCCACCCCTGACGAAGCCCATGCACGGTGCCGGGCCGCCGAAAAAAGTGCCCGGTTAATTCTGGAAGCGCTCTACCAAAGCAGATGATCGCTACCACAAAACCAACCATGTTAAGCAAAGGAGTTGTAAAAATGCGCCATTTTAATAAAATCTGCAAGCAGATTAGAGCTCTCTCCCCCCGGATCACAGTTTCGGAAGAACGGGGCTGTATTGTGCTAAGAGGGGTCGTTGATGACTGGAACACTGTCGTCAAGGCTGGTCAGCTGGCCGTTGATAAAAAAAACTATTTGGGTGTTATCAATGACATCCGTCTAAAGGGATTCAAACAAAATAAAACGCTTCCCACAGTTCAGGATCAAAGTTTAAATGGCGAAAAGCCGGATGTGCTGATCATTGGTGGCGGAATCGTGGGCTGCGCCATCGCCCGGGAACTATCCCGCTACCAGCTGGATATATTACTGGTAGAGAGAAAAGCCGATGTCGCCCTCGGTGCCACCGGAGCCAACGGCGGCGTTGTTCATGTAGGTGTCAATTTTTCTAAAAAATCTCAGAAGCACCGCTATAATCTCCGCGGAAACCAGATCTATCCAGCGCTTTCCAAGCAACTGTCGGTGCCCTTTGAGCAAAAGGGTCAGGTCATGCTTTGCGTGAAAAACTGGGAACGTATATTAGTCTGGATTCTTAAATTAAAAGCAAGGGCCATGGGGATTTCCGGGGTGACCTATTTAAAACGGGATGCCCTCCGGCAGCATGAACCCCACCTGCCGGACTTTGTGATCGGCGGAATGTACATGCCCACTGGCGGTATTACCAGTCCTTATGAAATGACCATTGCTCTGGCTGAAAATGCCGTTGCCAACAAAGCCCGAATCAGCCTGAATACCCAGGTTACCAGTATGGAAACAAGCAATCGTCAGATTATCCATGTGGATACCAACAAGGGCCGCCTTTATCCGCAGATCGTTATCAATGCGGCTGGCGTCTATGCCGATGAAATTGCTGAGATGGGCGGTGACCGTACCTTTACCATCCATCCCCGCCGTGGAACCGATATCATTACCGACAAAAAATCCGGCTATATGGTTCGGTCCAGCATGGGCATCTCCCCGTTTGCGATCCTGCCGCACCAGCTCTCTGCCTTACCCAAAAATCCCATTAAGCGGATGATTAACGGGTTTACCGGCAAAAGCCATACCAAAGGGGTTGGACTGATTCACTCGATCCATGGCAACATGTTAATTGGCCCCAATGCCATTGAAACCCCCGACCGGGAAGATACCGCAACCCATGGTGACGAGGTTAACAGCATTCTGGAGATGCAAAAGCAAATTGCCACGGAGCTTAAATCCAGTGATGTGATCGCCTACTTTACCGGAGTTCGGGCGGCCACCTATGAAGAAGACTTTGTCGTGCGCAAAGGCCTCTTTACCGACAACATCATTCATGCCGGCGGGATTCAATCCCCCGGTGTCACCGCGGCCCCTGCCATCGCTGAGGAGATTGCCGGTTGGTGTATCCAGATGCTTGGTCAGTCGATGAAGGTGGTGGTGAATCCGGATTTTAATCCGCTTCGGATTGCTCCTCCACGGCTTAATACCCTGGAGGATTCAAAGCGAAATGGCTTAATTCGTGAAAACCCCGACTATGGGATGATCGTATGTCGCTGCGAAGAGATCAGCAAAGGTGAAATCATCGATGCCCTTAACAGCAGTCTGACCGTACCAACGCTGGACGGCATCAAACGACGGTTGCGCCCTGGGATGGGGCGTTGCCAGGGTGGCTTCTGTGGCCCCCTGGTCACTCGCATCATTGCCGATCATTTTAATATCCCGCTATCCGCCGTAAAAAAAAGCGGTGAAAATTCTGTGATCCTCTATCATCAAACGAAAAGAGCACCCCAATGAAACAGACTGATGTGATCGTCATCGGCGGCGGCCCAGCCGGTCTTTCCGCCGCTTTAGCCGCCCATCGAGCCGGTGCCCAAACCCTACTGATTGAACGTGAACCCCGTCTGGGTGGGATTCTTAAACAATGCATTCATGATGGCTTCGGTCTGGTTCGCTTTTCTGAAGCATTAACCGGCCCGGAATATGCCGACCGCGATATAAACGCCTTTAAGCAAACCGGGATTGAAGCTTTGACCACTACCTTTGTCAGCCGCATTAAAAAAACAGCTGATGGCTTTACGCTAACGGCGGTCAATGAAACCGGCGTGATCACCATCGCGGCCCGATCTCTGGTGCTTGCTACCGGCTGCCGGGAACGCACCGCCCGGCAGGTCTTCATTCATGGCACCCGCCCGGCCGGGATATTCACGGCCGGAACGGCCCAGCATTACATTAATCTTTTAGGCCAGATGCCGACCAAAAAATGTGTAATCCTGGGCAGCGGCGATATCGGCTTAATTATGGCCCGTCGTTTGACCCTGGAAGGCGCCACCGTATTAGGGGTTTACGAAGCCAAACCGACGCCTTCGGGACTAACCCGAAACATTTATCAGTGCCTCCATGATTTTGATATTCCCCTGCATCTTTCTAAAACGGTTACCCGGGTTTATGGCGAAGAACGGTTGACCGCTGTTGAAGTCTGTGCCGTCGACGAAAACATGCAACCGATCAGCGGCACCAGTGAAATAATTGCGTGCGATGGTCTGATTCTTTCTGTTGGTCTGATTCCCGAAAATGAATTGGCTGAAAGCCTGGGAGTTGCACTGGATCCTCGCACCAAGGGGCCTATTTGCAATACTGCACTGATGACCTCAGTTGATGGTGTCTTTTCTTGCGGCAATGCTCTTCATGTCAACGATCTGGTCGACTTTGTCTCCGAAAGCGGTGACCTGGCCGGAACATTCGCGGCCAACTATCGCCCCAAACCGCGTTCTGAAATCGCCTTAAAGACAGATGCCAATTTTGCTTACCTGGTGCCGCAACGACTGAATCTAGACGATGATCTAAAAACCATTGTCTATTTCCGAAGTCAGCGGGTTTTACATCACTGTGCTGTTATTGTAAGAGTCAATGAACAAGAAGTCTTTAGAAAAAGCTACTCCCATTTGCGTCCGCCGGAAATGGAACGTCTGGAAGTCGACTTTTCCAAGCTCAACCTTACTTCAAACACAATCCTATCTTTTGAAATGGAGGTAAGCTGACATGAAAGAGTTGATCTGTTTTCTTTGCCCCAATGGCTGTACCTTGTCAGTCACCCAGGAGCAATCTGAATTTAGTGTCACTGGTCAAAAATGCAAACGGGGCCAGGAATTTGCCATTAACGAAGCGACCAACCCCACCCGAACCTTATGCACAACGGTGAAGACAAACTTTGCCGAAATGCCGGTGCTACCGGTGCGAAGTGCCCGAGCTATTCCCAAAAACCATATTTTTAGTGTTATGGCGGCCATTAATCAAGTGGTGGTAACAGAAGTTCTTTGTTGTGGCGCACCCGTGATTACCAATGTTTTAGACCTGGGGATTGATATCATCGCAACCGCCTCCATGGAAGCTACTCGGTAAGGCGGTGGTCTAAAGTCGCATAAAGCGCTTAATCAAAAATCGGGTTGGCTTATAATAAAAACCTTCCATCGCTTTGGTGACGGTCGTTAATTCGTCTCTGATTTTTATATTCTGGGGGCAATGACTCTCGCATTTGCCACATTTCGTACAGCGGGAAGCATTACTCGTCTGGCTTTTTACACTGGTTTGCATAATATATTTGCTAAGTGCCGCTGTTTTGCCTTCAATCTCACGGTCATTATAGGTTGAAAAACAGGTCGGGATGTCAACCCCCATAGGACATGGCATACAATAATTGCAGCCGGTACAGGAGATTTTAATCTTTTGATTTAAGATGTCAGTAACCTGGTTAAACAAATCAAAGTCGGCCTCGGTAAAGGCGTTCGCTTCTGCCTGAGAAGCCACGTTGATATTTTCTTCAACCATTGCCTGAGAATTCATTCCCGATAAAACCACCGTGACTTCCGGGTGATTCCAGATCCAGCGAAAGGCCCACTCCGCCGGTGATCGCTTCACATCAGCCTTGTCCCAAACCTTATAAACCTCCTTGGGCAGATTAGTGACCAGTTTCCCGCCTCTTAAAGGTTCCATAATCATCACCGGCAGCCCTTTGGCCGCCGCATATTTAAGCCCTTCTTTGCCTGCTTGCCTGTTTTCGTCAAGGAAGTTAAACTGGATCATGCAGAATTCCCAGTCGTAGATATCGATCAGCTTTTTGAATTCGTCCCGGCCGCCGTGGTATGAAAAGCCAATATTAATAATCTGACCCGCCTGTTTCTTTTCCTCAATCCATTTAAGGATGCCCAGATTAACCAGTCGTGTCCAGATATTAACATCCGTCAGCATATGCAAAAAATAATAATCGATATGATTGGTTTGCAAGCGCTCCAGTTCGGTCTCAAAAAGCTTATCCAAATCTTCATATTTTTTTACTAAGTATGGGGGCATTTTGGTTGCAATCTTCACCCGATCACGATAGCCCTTTGCCAGCACCCGTCCCAATATTGCTTCGCTTTTGGGATAAATATAAGCGGTATCAAAATAATTGACCCCGTGCTCAATGGCATAAATAATCTGCCTTTCCACTTCTTGTTCATCTTTGGCAAAGCGCATACAGCCAAATCCCAGGGCTGAAAGCTTGTCGCCATTTTTAGGGTTGATCCGATATTTCATTTTCGTAGCTCCTTCATTCATTTTATTTATAATTGAATAATTTATAATCGTACTATTTGTGATCATTTTATTGTGTTCGTCACCAATCATTTCTCTCTTAATCTCAGTGATTTTTGTTTGATTCACTCTTTAAAAAGCCAAAACAGCCAGTAAAATGACTGATTAGTCATTCATTTTTAAAAAAATTACTTTTTAATACTGTCCCACAAAAAATTAAACGAGGCTTCTAAAAACTCGTCTTCGGCCACCAAATTGGGATTATTAATAAAATAATAGCTGTTCGCATTGAGAATCCCCATCAGCAGATTGCTCATGTATTCCAGATTGACATTTTTAATAATTTCCTGCTCAATCCCTTCAGAAACCAACGCTATAATGTTATTGAACTTACTTAATCCTTCTTTTCGGGTAGTTTCGCCGATGCAAGAAGCATTGCAGAACTGCTGAAAAAACAGGAACTCATTGGTATGATCAAGGCTCCAACCGATGTAATTTATATAAATCCGTTTAAGCTTGCTTCGATAGGTGGTCTCCTGATCAAGCCCATAGGATAAGCGTCGGTTCAAGGATTCTTTGCAGGTTAAATAAAGAAAATTAATCAGTTCTTCCTTGCTTTTAAAATAATTAAACAATGTTCCCGTGGCGACTCCTGCCTCTTTGGTAATTCGTGCCGTGGGGGTATTATCGAAGCCATATTGGTTGAAAAGTTTTAATGCGGCTTTTAATATTCTTTCCCGTTTATCCATTTTTGCCTCCTGAGCTTGCTGATGCGATTATACAATAAAATGACTAACTAGTCAATGGGTGTTTTTAATTTCTGATATTTGGGCTTTATTGATATCTGCTTTCTAAAACTACGAATTTTTATCAATTCGCAGTTTTAAATCGCTTTTGATTTATTCACTGCCGCCACCCGGTTATTGACCTCCAGCTTGCCGTAAATATTATTGATATGAGTTTTAACAGTGGCCAGCGATACACACAGTTTTTCTGCAATCTGTAAATTGGTACAACCCTCTGCCAGTTCCGCCAGCACTTCTTTTTCCCGCTGAGTCAATGCGTCGATCTGCTTTTTTGCTGGGCCTTTCGTTTTTTCTGAAAGGCCGCACTTGGGATCAGCTGTCAGCACCCTGACGATAAAACTATAAGCTTCTTTAGAGAACTCATTCTTAAATACTGTCTGCCCTTCCTTAAAAACAGCCATCACCGATTGGTATTCAAACCAGAAAGGATTAGCGATGCAGTTTTCGGTGGCATAGGAGACCGCCTCAATAAAGAGATTCTGGATAACCCGCTGATCGCCATTGGTCGTAACCAGTAGTCGCAGTTTTAGTAAATCTCCCTCCACAATTTTTAGCTTATTCTGCATTTTTCGGGCTTTAGCGATCAGGTTTTCAACCAACCAAAACGCCTGTTCCCGCTTCCCCTGTTCAAACAAAATACTGATATAAAGCAGCTCACAGTCCATGTTCTCCACGAAATCCTTGGAGTTTTCATAGATTTCGACAAACTTTCGGGCCAGTTCCGGATGCTGCCCCCGATAGATGGGATAGCGCAATAAGCGGGCTGAAAAATAACTGTTTTCAAAGGCTTCCTGACCAATGACTGCCAGTAGCAACTTTTCGGTCTTATTATCTTCTCCAATGATATAATAATATTCGGCCAGCGTATACTGATAGGCTCGGAGGATGTTGGTCGGCAGATTAGCCATCATTTTTCGGGTGTTTTCCAGCATTTCAAAGGCCTGTTCCAGAGCCAACTGACGGATATAAACCCCGGCAATGCCAATATAGTAAGAACAGCACAAGGATTTTACCTGGCCGATCATTTTTTCAACTTCCCGATAAAGCTCCTGACAACGATTAAACTCTCCCAGGTCTTCATAGATCTGTGCCTTTTCCGTACGCACAAAAAAACCGATATAGATGTTGCCGGTTTTCTGATAAACTTCTTCGGCCACCTCCAGGTAGACAATGGCCTCGTGAAACTGGGAATTGGCATACAGAAAATAAGCTTCTTTAATCAGCAGAAAAGCAATCGTAATCGGATTAAGCGGCAGCTTCCTGATCTCTTCCAGGGACAAAATTTCAGCGGCCCGGAAATCCCACTCACTGCTGTAAAAGAGATTGGATCGCCGGAAGGCCGCAAAAGACTTCTCGGTTTTCAGATTTGTTTTAATAAAAGTGTAAATCTCTTTGCAGGCTTCTTCGTCCACACTGGCATAATAATAGAAAAAATACTGATAGGCAAAATCCGGATTTTTGCCAATTTCCGCCATCGGCACCTTCATCAGATAAGAGAAAGTCAAGGCGGTCTGCGGCATTTTGAGAATCAAAGCCATGATCTTTTCATAGGCTTTGATTTCAAACAGATGATGGAGGCATTCTTCATGATCCCCGAGATTTTCATAAATAGTTGCGGCCAATTGATGGAGTTCGTACTTAGTGGCCTCCGCCTGTTTTTCAAACAAGCTTTTCAGGTATTCCGCCAGAATGGCGTGATAACGATAGATCCCGGCAACTTCGTCAATATTGATAACAAAAAGATTTTTCCCCAGGATGGCTTCCATCATCGGGATAAATGAGGTTTGCGGCAGGTACAGTTTGCAGATGTTGCCATTGAAATAGCGGAGTATCGCGGTTTTGACAAGAAATTGTTGTTGATCTTCAGACAAATAACCAAAAATCTCTTTGGTTATATATTCATTTAAAACCCGATCCGACAGTTTCATACTCCCGATGGTGGGAAAGCTTCCATATTTTTCAGAAATGGCCAGCAATTGCAGGCCGCCGATCCACCCTTCGGAGAGTTGAATCATTGCAGAAATCGTATCTTCATCTTTTTTAAGTTGTAAGGTCTCCACCAGAAAGTCTCGACTTTCTTTTTCAGTGAGACGGATATCGTCCTCTTCGATCAACAACAGCTTGTTCTCAATCGCCAGTTGGCCCAGATAAAGGGGTGGCATTTCTCGGGTCAGCAACACCAGATGCAGCTGATCCGGCATATTTTCAATGAAATAGTCAATGGTAGATACTAAAAAATGATCCGCCACGATTTGAAACTCATCCAGCACCAGCACAATTTCTTCATCGGTCTTCAAGCGACTCAGAAAATATGGGATTATCTGATAAAGCATCTCCTTTTGCATATTGCTGTCAAGGAGATTCTGGCAATCGGTTTGTTCATCCATCAAGTCGCTGAGAGCATTAATCAGATAATTCCAGAATACAAAGACCTGATTGGCATGTTCATCCAACGTGACCCACTTCAGGTTTTTAATTTCCCGTTCAATAGCAAAGCTTGACAACAGGGTGGTTTTCCCGCAGCCGGCTCCGGCTTTGACAATGGCCACCTGGTAATCGGACAACTGTTCGAGTTGCCTGAACAACTGAACTCTGATCAGATAATTCTTTCGTGGTGCCGGCATTTTATGTTTGATGGAACTAAACGGCTGGGCATAATCCAATGGGTTTCACCTCCATGGTGTCATTTGCTTGCTAGTTCAAAAGCATTTTTTCTTTCCATATAATCGCGCAATTTATCACTTGCTCTATGTTTGATTAAAGAATTTTGCAAATTGAACTGGAAATTGTGCACTGTGCGGACGAGGGTCTGACCCCTTGGTCGTTAATAATCGCCCCTACATAAATGTTAATTCAACTTATATATCATTTTACTTTTTAATAACCCCACCGTCAAGACCGCTTCAGAGCTACCGATTAACTGTAACGATAATCTTTGCGGGTGTTGACTATGGCAATGGCCAGAAAGACTCCCGATAAAACCACCACATAAACCAGTTGGTAATAGGTGCTCTGACTGAGGTCGCTTTTTTCCAGCGCATTGACAAAATTGATAAAGTCTTTTTGTGGTAGCAGGTGCAGCAATTTGTCAAACAAGGTGGCCTCTTTTGACAGCGAATAAAAAGAACCGGCCAGGATGGAAGTCAGGATGATGATGGCGGAGCCCAACATGTTGGCGGTATCGGCGACATCAAAGAAGGAATTCAGAAATAGCGCAAAGGCCGTGGAAAGCAATGCCAGAATGCCAATGAGCCCGGCATAAAGTGGCAGTGAAAAACCTATCTCGATCCCGATCAGGGCTGCTGCCCCCAAAACCAGAAAACTGGGTACGGCAATCATGAAAAAGATGAACATCCCCTGCCCGAGGATATAGTGAATAAACGGAATTGGCGACATGGCAATGCGCCTGATAAGATGCTTTTCCTTGTCCTCGGCAAAAAACCGGGCATAGAGCACTCCCTGAATGAGCAGAAACATCATCATAAAACCCAGAATATTGGTTCCGGTCTGTCGGGCCTGACTGGTGTCCGGGACAAAACCAGTCGGGTTCGCAAGCGCTGTTTCAACCATCGTTTTGAAAGCCGGATTTTTGATGGTGGTGATCGCATCGGTGCCATCTGCTGTGATCGTAATGACGGCATCATAGCGACTTTGCACCAATGCTGAAGTTGTCGGTGCCACGTCCAGAACCGTCACATTAAAATAAGGGTTCGCCATCAAGGCCGACTCGTGCTCCGATAATACCTGCTGATTGGGTACCACCAGGGCGATATTACCCTTTGTTTCGATGCGGGTTGTCAGCAGAATCGCGGCTGATATGGCCGCGATCATTAAAATCAACGAGATCACCAGATACATTTTTTCTTCCCAGAGTCGGTTACAATTGTTTTTAAATACTGCTAGCATATGCAATCCTCTTTTCTGAATGTTTTTGCACAAATAGTGAAAACGACAATGGTGGCCACAACCAGCCCCATTACCGTGGGATAGAACCAGGCATAATTGTGATCATAGATCATCGCAAAACTGGTATTGGCCAACCACTTAGCTGGTGACAGATAAGAAAGACTTCGCACCACCGCTCCGTAGCCATCCATGGGAAATAAAAGCCCTCCCAGAATGGCAAAGATATTGATAACAATACTGAGGATCTGATTTGCTGTGGCTTCGGTTTTAAAAATACAGCAAAACATCACGCCCAGACTCACCGAGAAGAGCTCCGTCAAAACCAAAAGAATTAACAATTGGGGAACGGCATCCACCTGGATCTTAAAAATCGTAAACGTCAATACCGCAACCGCAAGATGACAAAGCAAACAGAATAAAAATGATGAAAAGATCTTGGACAGGTAGATCAATCGTTCATTTCCCGGAGCGTAAATAATCCGCATGTTGGGTTTGCGGATCGTCACTTCCATAAAGGCATTGGCCGAGGTCATCCCGCTGGAAATAACCGTATAGATCATCAGGGTAATACCATAGTAATCAAAGGCGCTCACCGCCCCGCCGTAGCTGTCTTTTTGCAGGAAGCCCAACACGACAATCAGTAAAAATGGAAAAGCCAGATTGTAAAAAAGCCACATCGGATTTTTAAACAGGTTTTTGAAATCTTCCCGGCTGATTAAATAAAGGTTTCTTAAATTGATCGCAGTCATTATTTTTACCCCCTAATCTCTTAGACTTTTTCCGGTTAAACGGAGAAAGACATTTTCCAGACTGGCGGTTCGGCAGAACAGATTGCGGATTTTTGTCTTGCTGGTGATCACCAGCGCAATGATCTTATCCAGGTTTTCAATGTTCTTCAGGGTCGTAATGGTTAACGTTTGAGCCTGTTTTTCGACTTTCTTGATGCCTTCAATTTTATAGAATTCATCCACATTCAAGTCATGGTCTTCTTCAATTTCCATAATAAACTGCCGTTCATCAAAGATATCCTCTTTCAGACTTTCCTTGGTGCCTTCGGCAATGATCGTGCCACTGTCCATAATCAGAATTCGGGTGGAGATTTCTTCGACCTCTTCCATATAATGGGTAGTATAGAGAATGGTCATCCCATGCTGACTCAACTTTTTGATGGAGCTGAGGATATGATTCCGGGACTGGGGATCAATTCCTACTGTCGGCTCGTCCATGATCAACAGCTCCGGCTCATGGGCGATGGCACAGGCAATATTCAGCCGCCGTTTCATCCCGCCGGAAAAAGTTTTGGCCTTGTCTTTTCGGCTTTCCAGCAGACCCGAAAAATCCAACGCTTTAGTGATCTTTTCGTCAAGCTCACGACCTTTTAAGCCATAAAGGGATGCAAAAAAGCGAACATTCTGCTCGGCACTGAGATCCTCATAAATAGCCAGATCCTGGGGCACGACCCCCAGATTTCGCTTGAATTGGTTCAGACAACCGCTAATGTTTTTCCCCTGGTAGCACATCTCGCCACCATCATGGCCCAAAATACCGCATAGTATGTTGATGATTGTGCTTTTCCCGGCCCCATTGGGCCCCAGCAGACACAGAATCTCCCCCTTTTGGACTTCAAATGATATCTCCTTGACAACCTGCTTTTGATCATAGCTTTTTTTTAGTTTATTTACGGATACAATCGCGTTCATTTCTTTTTTTCCTTTCCTGTCATGTTCTTGTCTTTATTCTATCGGAAAACAAAAAAAAGAAAATCAACCGAAAGGTTGATTCTCAGGGTTGATTTGCGGGGGTTAGTTTCTCTTCCTCAGTGTGATCCTGAGTGACACTTTTGAAGTCGTTAATATAGCGTTTCACTTTCCCTCACCTTTAAAATAGTATGAAAAAGTTGTATTTCCGTGAGTTCAGTCAGTTTTGGCAAGAATTAATCTGTGTAGTCGACACCATTACCAAACGGATGATTAACTGCCCTCAGACTGTTAACACAAGCTTTCGGGCACCAACGTCAATCATCAGGTGTTGTTCTCCATGAGAAAGCAGCTAAAAATTGGAAACCGCCATCTCCTAGTGCACCGTGAACGAGAAAATAATAGCATTTTCGTATTAACCTTATAAATAACAGAATTCGACAGAAAAATGCGTCCGATATCTGATATAATAAGATGTAAGGTTGAGTTTCCCAAACATTTTAATCAACTAGTTGAAATTTGTTTAATCAGTTAAAAGGAAGGGTTTGGATTGTCAACACTTTTTCAGACAACTTTTTTAAGGTCTGCTGTTTTGAATTCAATCGGCGTCATATAATCAAGAGACGAATGAATTCGGATGTGATTATACCAATGAATATAATCAAACAATTCCAGTTTTAGCTGTTCCAGGGAGTCAAACGTATTCGGATACACAAATTCAGTTTTAAAAACTTTAAAGGTAGCTTCAGCAACGGCATTGTCATACGGACAACCTTTTTGACTCAATGAACGTCTGATATTAAACGTATCGATGATCCCATCAATAATATTGTTTTTAAATTCATTTCCACGATCCGTATGGAAGATTGATATCTTATCCAGTCTGTATTTGACCGTTGCAAAAGCCTGATAAACAAGCATGGCATCTTTTTGCGCGCCTGCGCTGTAACCAATAATTTCGCGATTGTATAAATCCAGAAGAATACATACATAATTCCATTTTCCGGCAACACGAACATAGGTAAGATCACTGACAACTACTTCCAGCTGCTCTCTGTCATCAAACTGGCGATTAACTTCGTTTTGGATTTTATCATTGTTTACCGGTGTTTTATGAACTTTGAATTGAGCGATTGTATAGGTCGATACCAGGCCCAGTTCTTTCATTATTCGGCCAATCCGTCGGCGTGATACAATCTGTTTTTTCTTTTCCAGTTCTTTTTTGATTTTACGCGTGCCATAATTACGCCTGCTAGCCTTGAAAATGTCGGTAATATCCTGTTTCAGTTTTTTTTCATCTTCTGATTTTCGGGTTTTAGACTCATAATAATAGGTGCTTCGTGTTATTTTTAGGACTTTACACATTGCTGATACCGAGTATCTGTCTTGATTCGCTTGGATGACTTCTACTTTCGTCCTATGATCAGCGCTGCTTGCTTTAGGATGTCGTTTTCCATTTTTAATTGTTGGACTTCTTTGCGCAATTTGATTAACTCGTTTTCTTCATCACTGCGGTTGTCTTTTTCTTTAAATGATCCGGAGTTTTGATGCTGTTTCACCCAACGATCAAAGGCTGAAGCTGACAATTCATACTCCTTAATAATTTCATGTCTGGGTTTTCCGTTTAAATATAATTGGACGACCTGATTTTTAAATTCATCTGTAAAAATTCGGCGTTCTCTTCTGGTCATATTGGTTCTCCTTCATTTTATGGATTTAGTTTATATGACCTTAGTAAATCTGTCCAGTTAAGTATAGCCTATCCAGTTACCTGTTACTTCCTTCGAGCTGAAGAAAGGCGCTAAAATGTTAGCAAAACTAAAAAGTATTCTCCACGAAAACTCTCTTTGTGTTTTATGTACTGAAGCAGATGGAAAACCCTATTGCTCATTGATGACCTATCTCCTGATGGAGGATCTTAGTGTTCTTTATCTAGTTTCCACCCGGGAATCCCGGAAGTATCAGAATCTTCTGACTAATCCCCGGGTTAGTGTCTTAGTTGATACCCGTCAGAAACTCGGCACTTCCGCTACAGAAAAGATCATCTCGATTACTTTTGAAGGATTATTCCAACCCCTGGCAAATTCTGAAGCCCAAAATATCAAGGCGAATTTAGTCAAGGATCATGGGGAACTAACAGAAATTTTCAATCATCCAGACGCTGTTGTCTTTGCTATAAAATTAAAGTCATTTTTACTTTTAGATGGACCAGTCGATTCCTACAAGGGGAGTTTATAAGACCTTTTTAGTTTTTTTACCTCGATCTTTAGTATACATTACTAAAGTAATCCCATTTAATAAAATCGTTACCACAAGTAGCACTCCGGCTACAAAATTTACAGCGCCAGCGGTATCCATTAACGCCGACCAATCCTCAATCTTAACCAAATAATGATTGTAAATCACCTGAAAATAAATCGCAATCCCACAAGCACTAAGACTCAAAATAGAGCGCATCGGCCAACTATTTTGAGTCTTATTTCTATATTTCAATAGGTTAATAATCGGCAGAACCCAAGCCACCAACCCTAATACCAGACTACCTATATTGAATAAACCCATTAATACGACACCTCCGTCTTTGATGCTACAACTTCACTATTGTCATTATACTTCATTTTCCAATGATTTTATAAATATTTTCACAGCTGAGTAGAAATTCTACTCTCCAGCCGCTATCTATCGAACATCTCATTTTCAAACTGTATTCTTTCTTGACAATTCAGCTATTATGTATTACCATGTAGATAGTAACTTGTAATGCATAATAGCATCGAAAGGGGGGGGAACCGGTATGATCCCATCGCAAATGCTTAAGGGTACCCTAGAGGGTTGCATTCTCAAAGTGATCAGTTATCAAGAAACTTATGGCTACGAGATTTCTCAAGCCCTCCAAGAATATGGCTTTCAGGACATTTCTGAAGGAACGATCTATCCCCTGTTGTTAAGATTGGAAAAGAACGGACTGGTAACAACCCAATACCGGGCATCTTCTCTGGGACCAAAGCGAAAGTATTTTCAAATTTCTTCTGAAGGAGAAATTGCCCTGACATCTTTTTTTGCAAATTGGAAAGAGCTGGAAAATGCGGTTAATCAGCTTTTTCAAAATGGAGGACAAAAACATGAATAAACGCACACACGAACTGAATCGTATTAACAATGACTTGGATAAACTGCTTGATCCCGAAAACGAACCCGCCATGACGGATATTGTCTGCTATCTGCGTGGTGCCGGTATCTCTTTATATAATCAGGAAATCATTCGACAGGATCTACTCGAAATGGTCTTATCCGCACAGGAACGAGGCGAAAATATTCAAACTGTCATCGGAACGGATTACAAAACCTTCTGCGATGAGATCATCGCCAGTTTTCCTCCAAAAAGCAACAAGGAAAAAGTGATCGATTTTTTTGACACTGTTTTCCTTAGTCTTTCCATTTTTTGTGCCATCAATATTATAATGGCAAACGAAACCCTTGTTTTGATCCACAATCTCATCGTTGGCGAACCGCTCAATTTTAACATCTCCATTACGTCTGGTTTAATCGTTTCGTTGCTGATTGCTTTAGTTGCAGCCTTCGCAATTGTAAACTTTATTATGAAAAATTCTTTCACCATCGGAAACCTTTTTCACAATAATCGGCCGACTGTTTTACTCGTTTTGGGATCTTTCCCAGTATTCCTGATAATTGCGTGGTTCGGACGAAACACCGTTTTTACTGTCAATATCTTTATTGCCTTACTCTTTTCACTCGGTCTCTATTTAGCCCATTGCGTTTTGTCCCGTCTCTGATAGTCATCACCAAAAATACTGGTAGTCCTGACATTTATGGATCCCTTCGATGACAAGTATTTCATCGGAACCAACTTACAGTTGCCTTGTTCGGGCGAAACGACGGCCGATTTTGAATCAGATGCGTTTCTCGCATAGCCATACCTTTTTTCGCTTTAATTAATACTATATTATTGCGTATCTTCATATCAGAAATTGGTTTGAGTGTTTTCTTGCTTGTTTATATCCTCGCCAAGGCGTACTTGCTCATTTCATGGTTAAGCAACTTCATAATCGTCAACTCGTCGATCGCATCCGTTAAAGCGTTGTGCAACTCGCAGTATTCTGACTTCGCACTTAACATCCGGTATACGCTCTCCACGCCGTAGCCGCGCTTCAATCTGCCGGTGCCATAGCATTCGGCACAATCAGGAATGCTGGGATTGTGTTGTCGATATGCCGCCACCTTCATAATGTCATACCAGGCAAGATGTTTTAATTCTGGCAGATGACGATGGTCAAACGTGGCATTGTAAGCAAACATCGCCGTGGCTTGATGATCTGAAAGAAAATACCGCAATTCGGCCATTGCCTTTTCCCGTGAACACTCAAGGTCAGGTTTGATGCCGTTGGCATACAGTGCGTATGTGTACATCCCGCCGTGATCTTTAAACGGTGTGAGGATGTAATATCGTTTGTCGACCAACTCAAAGGTTACAGTATCGGCGATAACAATCCCAACCGACATAACTGCATCACCCCAAGTCGTCTCTGTATCAATGACAGCGAATTTACTCATTGTTTTCTCCTTTTTTTGCAATGCTCGCACTACTTTCCGTCAGCTTTGACACTATTTTATAATTATACGCCTCAACTACTTAATTGGCTAGCAGAAATCACTTTTTTCGCCACGCTGCTTACGTCTATCCACTTTATTATTTCCCATGATAAAAGCTAAAAGCACACCCAACAGGATATGCTCTTAAAGTTGTTCTCATACTCAAAACTATTATACAGCTTTTGCAAATCATCTACAGCACCAACAAGATCCGCGGCCATTTCTCCGAGACCTACAATTGTTCATCTTTCGAATCATAAACATTGATCGTAATCGATAGCTGCATGCCAATCCAATTTATAAGGCCCTGGCATTCTGTAGCAAGATAGTGCATTAATTAGCATATCCAGCTAAAACCCTAAAAAAGATGACACCGAAATGTCATCTTTTTTTTATTATTGTTTTCTTAGTTTGCTTTTCGTTATTCCACAATAACCGCCACCCCATCCGGGATCACTGTAACTGTTGCTTCTTCATTTTTTAAGTAATCTCTGGCCAGCGCCAAAGCCTCATTGACATCCTTAGCCGGAGTCATTTGAAACGCTTTAATCATTGTTTCCGGTGCTGCTGAGATATAAATCACCTTGGCTTTTAATAAAATCCGGGCCAGAATCTGAGCCTCCCACTGATCGGGGATGGTTTCGTCTCGGGGGGTATTGACAAAGCCATTAAGCATCTTCTTAAGGTCTTTCTCATCTCTAAAGGTGTTAAAGAAAGCTTCTCCGCCATGGCCATCGTTGGACTTAGCCAACATGATGATCACCCCGTCTTGCTTGACAGCGGCTTCGGCAGCAGTCATGCCTTTTACCGCCTGATAGATGTTCTGATCCAGAGGATAACCACCGTTGCTGGTGATGACAATATCGCTGGGGGTGGCCTGAACCTTGCAGAGCTTTTCCAGAAACTCCCGGCCCTTGATATGGGCGGCATCACAATCCCCAGCTACGGCATGAATCACTTCTTTTTCAGAATTGATCACCACATTGACGACAAAGGCCAGCTTGGCCGTTCTGGCGGCATAGAGCATATCAATATGGAGAGGGTTTCCCTCAATGACGCCGGTGCGGGCTTTGGGGTGGGCAATAAATTCGCCGCAATGATTGGCCAACACACTGACCCGACTGGCAATTCCCGGCAGCACGCTTTTTCGTCCGCCCGAAAAGCCGGCAAAAAAATGAGGTTCAATAAAACCTTCAGAAACCAGCAGATCGGCTTCGGCGGCCAACTTGTTGATAATCAGCTCGCCACCGGAAGGCAGCGTGCCAATTTTTACCAGGCTGCTTTCATCGCCTGAATCATGGACCACAATCTTCTCTGTATCAACGATCGTCTCGCCAAATTTACCCACCAGTTCTTCACGAGTGGTCAGCCGATGAAACCCGGTGGCAATCAAAATGGTAATCTCGGCCTCGGGATTTCCTTTACGAATTTCACTAAGCATCAGCGGCATAATAATTTTACTGGGTACCGGCCGGGTATGGTCACTGGCAATAATGACAACCTTTTTTTTGTCAATCGACAATTGGCGTAGCTTTTGCAAATCAACGGGATTTTGAATCGCCGCTGCCACCAGCTCGGTTTGGGATTGTTCGGGATGGTAGTCTTCAATTTTGGATACGAGAATGTCGTTGAGACAGGACTTATCCAGCTTTACAATCTGTTTTGCTTTTCCATATGGTAATCCAATTTCCATGGTCTTATCCTTTCTGATTAGGCGAAAGACACTAGAGAGGGTTACTCCCCCTAGTGTCTCAACTTCCAAGTTTGTCAATAAAGACAACTTATACTAACGATCTTTATTAAGTTTCTTACCTTTACCCAAAGGTGCTTAGTAACCCTTCAATTAGTGGGGCGCCGAAATAAACCACCAGTCCGATGATTAAAACGTAGATGGCACAGACCTTCAGGGTTGCCTGAAGAATCTTTCCTTCGCTGCCGATGATGCCGGTAGCCGCAGTCGCGACAGCAATACTCTGAGGCGAGATCATCTTACCCGCGGTGGCACCAGCGGTATTGGCCGCGGCCAACCAGTAAGGACTCATGCCAATGGCGTTGGCGGCCTCGACCTGAAGCCCACCGAAAAGCACATTGGCTGAGGTATCGCTACCGGTAACAAAGGTTCCCAGGGCACCGATGAGTGGGGCAATCAGAGGATAAAAATCGCCGGTAACCAGTACTAGAATCTGGGCAATAACCCCGATCATACCACTGTAACCCATCACCTTGGCCAGGGCCACAATTGACATGATGGTAATCGCCGATTTAAACATTTGTTTAACCGTTTTTCCTAGAATCGTACTGATCTCTCCGAATTTAACACCTTGAATCAGTCCGCCCAAATAGGTGGCGATAATAATCAAGGTTCCCGGGGTGGCCAACCAGTAGAAGGTCATCGGCTTGCCGTGGGCTCCGGTATAGATCTGAACCGTCGTACTGACTTGTTTTAACAACCCGTTTATCATCGGGAACAGGGATGAACAGAGAATGATAATGGCAAATACCAGAATAAATGGCAGCCAGGCCATGACGGCCGTTTTTACGGCGATTTTTTCTGCATCTTTAGCCGCGGTATCCTTATAAAAGACCTTAGCCATCAAAATCATCACACCCATGCAGATTACCGATCCGACAATCGCCGGCAATTCAGCACCTAAGTACTTGGCCACAAAGATCTGCGGTAAACCAAAAGATAATCCGGCCATTAGGGTAATAAAGAAAACTCCTTTTAAAGCTTTCACGCTTTTCCCGGTAATCATAACCAGGATAAAAGGGATAACCACAATCATAACAAAAAGCTGGATCGCGATGGTAAAAGACAAATCGTTTACATTAAGCCCCGTAACTGATGCCAGGGTGCTCACCGGCAAACCGATGGCGCCAAAGGCAGTGGGAGTTGTATTGGCAATCAGACAAATAATGGCGGCGAACACGGGGTTAAAACCCAGGGCCGCTAGAATGCTGGCGGGAATGGCGACGGCGGTGCCAAATCCGGCAATCGCTTCTAAGAAACCACCAAAACCCCAGGCCAGAATTAATACCAGAATCCGCTGGTCTGTAGAAACCGAGCTCATCATTTTTTTAATCGTTTCCATACCACCGGTATGGGTCACCAGGTTATAGGTGAAAACAGCAGCGACTATGACCAGAAAGATTGGCCAGAGGGCCATGGCGGCCCCTTCAAGGGCGCCAGTGAGACTGTCGATGACTGGCATCTGCCAGACAAGAATACTTAAAACAACGGTAATTGCCAGAGCAATGGGACAGGCCTTTTGCCCGGGGATCTTTAAGACCCCCAGGGAAACAATTAGCCAGGCCACCGGGATCAGTGCAACAAAGAATAGTAACAAGTTATCCATGATTCACCTACATCTGACAGACTTTTTTAGGATTCAGCAGATTCTTGGGATCAAAGGTTTGCTTGATCCCGGCCATCAAGGCCAGATGTTCAGTTCCGAAATCATTAAGCAAATATTTTCGTTTGGCATAGCCGATGCCGTGTTCACCAGAAACCAGTCCGCTAAACGTCAGGGCCTTGGCGTACATCCGATCCATCGCTTCTTCGAGTGTAGCTTCCCATTCTTTTTGACCCAGCTTGTCCCGGCATACATAGATATGCAGGTTGCCATCACCGGCATGACCAAAGCTGGGGATCCGAACATCCATTTCCCGAGCCAGATCATGGGTAAATTCAATAAACTCGGCAATCCGGTTTCGGGGTACGACTACGTCGCACTCATCCATTTCGGTGGTGGATGCCTTAATGGCTTCGAGGAAGGCACCCCGTGCCGACCAGACTGATTCTTTACGTTCAGCCGTATCGACAATATAAACATCTTTGGCCCCTTCAGACAAACAGAGGTTAGCGACTACTTCATATTCGGCTTCGACCTGTTCCTTGGTGTTGCCATCAAAGGTTAGTAAAATATAAGCATTACTGCTGGAATCCGGAAATTTTTTCCCCAAGAAATCTTCGGCAAAAAGAATCGTTTGGCGTTCCATAAATTCAATCGCGGTGGGTATTGCCTTGGATTTGATAATCTTGGGGACAATCCCGGCAGCGTCGCTGATATTATCAAAGGGAATCAGCAGGCTTAAGGTCATCTTGGGCAGGGGCAACAATTTAAGGATCGCTTTGGTGATCACACAAAGGGTTCCTTCGGAGCCGACTACCAAGTCTTTTAAGCTGTAACCCGAGCTGTTTTTAACAATTTTTCCTCCTAATTCGATGATCTCACCGTTAGACAGCACGACCGTCAGGCCTCTTACATAATCCCGGGTAACACCGTATTTCACGGCCCGCATACCACCGGCGTTGGTGCTGATATTGCCAGCAATGGTGGCGGATTTTTCACCGGGATCGGGAGGATAAAAGAGATCACTTTCTTCTACAAATTTGGACAGTTCCATTAGCAATACCCCGGGTTCAACCGTCACGGTCAGGTTTTCGGTATCCAGCTCGAGAATATTGTTCATTAGCGTGGTTTCAAGCATAATCCCGCCAAACAGCGGTACACATGCCCCGACCAGCCCGGTGCCGGAGCCCCGGACCACCACGGGAATATTATTTTCATAGGAATATTTCATGATTTTTGATACTTCTTCGGTTGAGGTTACCTTGATTAGCACCTCCGGATAGGAATGGATGCTGCCCAGCTCATCATGGCTAAAATCTTCGCCGATTTCATCACCCACAAAGATCCGTTCGGCGGGAATCAGATCCTTTAAAAAAGCAATATGCGCTGCTTCTACTTTTTTATAATTCATTTTAGATAACCATCCTTTCTGGTGTTTCTATGGCTTCAGGCATTGCCAGGGTTTTCCCTGCTTCCATGCTTTCGGGTTCGTCAATCATTTTTAGAAGTTCTGGCAGGACCTCATATAAATCCCCCACCATGCCACAATGGGCAATGTTAAAGATTGGTGCCTTGGGATCGTTATTTATAGCAATGATATATTCCGAATTCTGCATCCCGGCAGCAAACTGAACGGCACCAGAAATACCCAGGGCGATGATCAGTTTGGGTTTAACGGTTCGGCCACTGAGGCCAATCTGCAACCTGGCATCAAACCATCCGGATTCGATTCCGGGACGGGTGCAGGCCACGGTAGCGCCGATTTTTTGTGCAAACTCACGGATCATCTCCAGATCTTTTTCACATTTCACACCCCGACCAACGGCGACAATGGTTTCTGCTTCAGACAGGTCGACACCCTTTTCTTTTTTAATTACTTCCAGTACTTCGATGGCTGAGATCAGTTTGTCTTTTCCTATTTCCATCACTTCAATACTTCCCCATGGTTCTTTGACTAATTCTGGCGCAGTAAAGACTTTATAACGAACGGTACAGAACTGCGGTCTGGTGTTTTCAGTAACAATCTGGGCCATGATATTACCACCAAAGGCTGGCCGGATCTGAACCAGATCGGTATTCTCTTTCATTTCTAAAATGGTACAGTCGGCGGTGAGGCCAGTCCAGTAGCGGGCCGCCACGCGTGGCGCTAATGACCGTCCCACGTTAGTGGCACCGACTAAGATAGAAGACGGTTTAACTTTTTCAATAAAGTCTTCCAATACATTAGCATAAGGTTCAATAACAAAATCTTTGAGCTCCGGTTGGTCATAAACAAACACCTTATCGACCCCGTAATTTAATAGTTCATTGGCTTTTTCTTCAATATTAGTGCCCATAAATAGGGCGTACACTGGATGCCCGATAACTGCTGCCAATTCCCGAGCTTTACCAATCAACTCAAAAGTAACCGGATGAATCTTGCCTTCAATGTGATCCACATAGACGGTAATACCGCGGTACAGGCTTTTGTCAATGGCAACTTTTTGATCTTCTTCCAGTACTAGCACGCCGGCTGGTCCGTTTTTTAAACACATCTTGCACATCTTACAAGCGGCGGTAACTTCTAATTTAGCGTTTTCATATGAGAAGGCATCAAAGGGACAAATTTCTGCCAGTGCCTCAAAGGTTTCGCGATCGACATTTTCTTTGATTATTTTAATTCCTGCCATGATTTTTTCCTTTCTATCCTAACTATTTTTTCCTAAATATTTTTTTTCGGTTAAAATTCCCATCAGTGCCTCTGCCAGAACCTTGCCATCACCGGAAAAGCTTGTTTTTTGCACGTTGCTTTCTGGTGGGAAGATCCGTTCTACCTGGGTAGGAGAGCCGCTGAGTCCATATTTTTTTTCGTCGTTATCGTACATATCTTTTAGCGTTAACACCTTAATTTCGGGATTTTCGGAGATTTCCAGTTTGCGTTTATAAGAAGGTAATCGCGGGGTATAAATATCCTTATCAACGGTGATCAGGCAAGGGTATGGTACCCGCTGGATTTCCAGGGATTCTTCCATATTCATTTGCAGGGTCAGTCCCTTTTCATCGGCAACTAGAATTTTGATCACATTAGTAACGTGGGGAACTCCCAGAAATTCGGCCATTTCCGGGCCAACTTGGGCAGTATCACCATCGGTGGTCTGCTTGCCACAGATGATCAGATCAAAATCGCCCAGTTTTTTAGCACCTTGGGCTAATGTATAGCTCGTCGCTACTACATCGGCACCACCGAATTTTCGGTCTGATAATAAACATCCCTCATCGGCACCCATGTAAAACGATTCAAAAAGCACCGCTTTGCTTTGCATCGGCCCCATTGACAAGGTCGTAATCGTACCGCCTAATTCTTCTTTTAAACGAAATGCCGTTTCCAAGCCATATAAATCATAGGGGTTCAGCTTTGATTCAACCCCATCCCGAATCAGGACCCCTGTTTCCGGATCCACTTCCACATTGGACGTTCCAGGAACCTGTTTGATACATACCAGTATTTTCATACTCACCCTCCATAAAATAAATTAAATTGACATTTGTAAGTGACTCATGAGCTTTGTGTTCCGTTTTGCAAATGCCTAATTATGCACATCATTATCCATGCGAAATTTTTTTGCTGCCGTTTTTTTTGCAAGCGGCAGCAAGACACTGATCGCTCATTATAAATTTCGCTGTTACCTGTTAAACCCTCTTAAACCCATTCATAAACCGCTTGACAAAAATTCTGATAAAATTTGATAAAATTCTACTATCATTGGTCTAGTGGTCAGACCACTAACCTGTTGCCATTATATGCGTTTCGTAAATCCTTGTCAAGTGTTAAAATAACGTTTTCAAAAAAAACTTTACGTTCCGTTTTTTTATCCTTTTGAATTTTAAAACCGGCTATGGTATAATAATGTATTATGACTTTTATAAAATTGAATGAAAAGAAGTGTTTAGATGTTTAAAGAAATTGCACACACCAAAATATATTTGCAGATTTACGAGCAAATTAAAGAAAATATTGTCAAAGGTAATTTAAAAAGCGGTGACCGACTGCCCTCTGAACGGCAATGGGCCGAGCAATTAGGCGTATCCCGGGCCACCATCCGTGAAGCCATTCGCGCATTGGAGATGATTGGTCTGGTGGTCTGTCAGCAGGGTGAAGGCAATTTTATTGCTGAGGATTTTGAAGATACCCTGACCCAGCCCCTGACCATTATGTTCTGGCTGAGCAATGGTCAGCTCAGAGAGGTCCAGGAGCTCCGCCGGGCGCTGGAAACCGAGGCGGCCAAACTGGCGGCAAAAAAAATGACCCCTGAACGTTTTGCCAGTCTTGAAAAACTCTGCGATGCCATTGAAACTGAAACCGATGAAGCTATTCGGGCAGAACTGGACAAGCGCTTTCACTATGAGATTGCCATGGCCTCGGAAAACAAGATGATTCATAACGTTTTATTATCGTCGGCAACACTGATTGAAGCGTTGATCAAAGATATTCGAATTGCCATCTTAACAGATGAGGAACGCGGCCCGGTGATTGATTTGCAACACCGTAAAATCCTCAATGCCCTAAAAGCTAAAGAACCCCTTAATGCGGCCTTTGCCATGTCTCAGCATATGGATCTGATCGACGGATTTGTGGCCGGATTAGAGATTGATAAAAATTGAGAAACGTGCGGCATGAATTCGCTCATGTTGCACGCTTTTTATTTTTTGAACGAGTGCTATTGGCGTCTTTTCCCAACCTGAACGCGTGATAAACCGATCGTCTTGCGGCGATCCGGCACCAACTATAAAAGTTACCGACTATTTTTAAAAAAGTCTTGAGGTAAGCAAATGAAAAAGGCTTTGTATCTGTTACTGGGGTGTATCAGTCTGGTACTTAGGGTTTTTCTTTGGTATTAAAACCATTGCTGTAGAAGATTCCTCCACCGATATAGAATAGCCGTAAAAAAAGCACTGCATTGTACAATGCAGCGCTTTTTTTTGATTCTTATTTTGTATTAAACAACTATCGCTCATATTGGGCCGTCAGCATGGTTGCAAAGATGCCCTTTTTCTCTTTAAGTACCTGAGGACTTCCAGTTTCAGCAATCATGCCATCCTTGATGACCACAATTTTATCGGCCCCTAAAACAGTTCGCATGCGATGGGCAATAATCAGCACGGTCTTGTTTTTTACCAGCTCGCCCAGGGCACTTTGAATCTTGCTTTCATTTTCAGCGTCCAGGGACGCGGTTGCCTCATCGAGCAGAATAATCGGTGCATCTTTTAAAATCGCCCGGGCAATCGAGATTCGCTGGCGTTCGCCGCCGGACAATTTTTCGCCATTTTCCCCGATCCAGGTATCATAACCCTGAGGCAGTTGCTTGACAAACTCGTCGCATTGGGCCAGTTGGGCTGCTTTAAAAACTTCCACATCAGAGGCATCTTTTTTTCCCAGGCGAATGTTCTCCAGAACACTGGAATTAAACAGGGTAACATCCTGAAAAACGATCGAATAATGATTAAGCAGGGCCTCCGGGTCAACCTGGGAAATGTCATTGCCACCCAGGGTAATGGCCCCTTTTTCAATATCCCAGAAGCGTGCCGCCAGCTTGGCAATGGTGCTTTTTCCGCCGCCGGAGGGTCCCACCAGAGCGGTGACTTCTCCCTGGCGGGCGGTAAAACTGATATCTTTCAAGGTTTCTATATCATCCTGATAAGAAAAACCGACATTCTTAAACTCGACATGATAGTGTTGCGGATTAAATGCGGTGACTCCTTCCTGCTTGGGCATCTGGGCCATCTCTTTCATCCGGTCGATGCGGACATTTAGATATAAGAGCAGGGCCAGGTTATTCATCACATCCATAATCGGGTTATAGATCCGAGCGGTAATGACCATAAAAACCAGATAAGCAAAAACGTTGATCGTGCCCTGGGCTAACAGCGTGGCCCCGTATAGCATCACACTAGGAAGCCCCAGCTTAAGCAGCACATAGGAAAGATTAATGGCCGCCCCGGTTAACAGCTCCCCTTTAATCATGTCGTTTTCCAGTTGATCAAGCAATCCCCCCAGTTCTTTTGAAAAGGTCGCTTCCTGATTGTAGGATTTTATTTCCTGAGCGGAATCGAGCCCTTCCTGCATCTTATCTGAAATCACTCTTTTACTCTGATAAAGCTCGTTGTGCACCGTACTCTGGTATTTTCTGGACAAATAAAAAACCAGCGCCGCCACTGGCACAACCCAGAAAACTGCCAGGGATAACTGCCAATTATAGAAAAACATCATGATCCCCATCACCATAATTGTGATCACAGAGGCATAAATCTGGGGAACCGCATGAGAAAAAAGGGTTTCAATCTGGGTTGCATCTTCCATGATGGTTGAACTTAAATCGGCAATGTCCTTTTTTCCAAAAAAAGCCAGCGGTAGCTTGCGCAGTGTTTCAGCCAGATTGATCCTACTTTTGGCACTTTCCTCATAGATCTTGGTGTAGGCCAAGCGGTACTGAAAATAAGCGATCGCAAACATCACCAGGAAAAATACCACCGCCATGATCACATAATACATTAAACTGTTTTGCGGTGAAGTCGCTGGTGATAACAGCACCTGCATGTATTCATCTAAAAAGATAAAGCCAAGAACCACCGGTGCCATAAAGGAAAATTCCATAACAATTGTCCAGATTATGGCCTTAAAAAAATCGCTAGCCCCTTTTTCCGACATGGCATATTTATTTTGAAAGTATTTGATCATCTTGACCTCCATTGTTTGCACTGCGGGCGTCGATTTTCCACGCCACGGTTTGTTGATATTCATCCCACATTCTTCGGTAACAACCGCCTCGCTCCAGCAAGTCCTGATGACGGCCCTGCTCGACGATTCGACCATTGTTAATCACTAGAATCCGATCCACATTTTGAACGCTGGTCAGGCGGTGAGCGATCATCAGTGTTGTTTTTCCCTTACTCAAGGCTTTAAGGGCTTTCTGGATTAAATGCTCATTTTCCGGATCGGCAAAGGCAGTGGCTTCATCGAGCAGCACAATCGGCGCATCCTTGACCATGGCCCGAGCAATCGCAATCCGTTGTTGCTCACCGCCGGAAAGGTAGGTCCCTTTTGCCCCGATCACGGTATTCATACCCCCGGGAAGGTGATCAATGATTTCCCGCGACTGCGATAAATCAATGGCACGGTTAATTGTTTCGCTATTAACGCCTTCTTTCCCGAAGACAATGTTTTCTTTTAATGTGGCCTTAAAAAGCTTGGTGTTCTGGAAAACCAGAGCAATCTTATCCATTAGTTCGTTTTTGGGAATCGCTTTGACATTAATTCCGCCGACTAGCACTTCCCCCGCATCGACATCCCAAAACCGGGCTGCCAGCCGGGCAATCGTGGTTTTTCCGCCACCAGAGGCCCCAACTAAAGCCATGGTTTCTCCTGGTTTTAATTTAAAACTGATTTTATCAATGGCTTTTTTATCGGCCCCTTGATAGGAAAACACCACGTCTTTAAATTCCAGACTGTATTCTTCGATGCGTTCGGTTTTTTTTGCCTCCGCCATTGCCGGATATTGAATCAGGTGATCAAACCGATCGATGGCCTGTTCGGCAATCATGGTGTTTTGCTGAAAGTGCATGGATTTCATTAGCAGCATCGAAAATATCGGCGTGAGCAATAAATAAAAAATAAAATCTGCCAACACCATCGGCAGGCTATCCCCTCTGCCAATGAGCAAAATTGCCATCGGGATCAGAAAAAAAACGGCCGACTGCATCACCACGGTATAAAACGACATCGGTTTTTGCCAGAGTCGGGTGTAGGCCGCTACCATCTCTTTATATTTAACAATACTGTCATAAAACCGCTTAAACGAAAAAATGCTTTGACCAAAGGTTTTCACTACCGGAATGCCGCGAATGTATTCCACCGACTCCGAGCTCATTTCTTCCAGGGCATCATAATAGCGCTTCTGAAATTCCTTGCCCTTATCGCTCATCATAAAGCTCATAGTGATAAAACCAATTATAATCGGAATCATCGAAGCCAAACCCATCCGCCAGTCGACCGTAAAAATCAGTACGATCAGTACAATAGGAGAAACCACGCTGCCAGCAATGTCCGGCAATTGATGGGCTAAAAAGCCGTGGGTTGTGGCGGCACCATCATTGACAATCTTTCTGATTTTCCCACTGGAATGCTGATCAAAAAAGCCCAGCGGCATGGCCATAATTCTTTCCATACCCAGCTTCTGCATTCCGATTTCGACATGAAAAGCCGCCAGATGAGAGCTTAACAACGACAAAAAATAAATAACCACGCCCAATATGGCGCACCCCAATGCCAGCCAGGCATAAAAATCGATATTGCTCAGCTGGGTCATCTGCGGATTTAACAACAGCTCCCGGGTAATGAACCAGACAAACACAAAAGGTACAATATTAAGCACCGCTGATAAGCCTGACAAGATCAGCGATACGGGCAAAAGCACTTTCTTTCTTCCCATATAGGGAGTAAACCTTTTTAAAATAAACTTCTTTTTTTCTGTGTGCATACGTTTATCCTTTCTTTTTCCAAAAAGTACAGCCTTGTTAGGAATTCCTAACAAGGCTGATTATATGCATTCTATCTCCCCTTCTCTACTCCAACCGGATGCTTCCGACTCCAATTAGACAATTTTTTTTATATTGCATTGGTGATACGGCCAACTCCTTTTTAAAGGCGGCAGCGAATTTGCTGGCATTACTGTAACCCACTCGCCCGGCAATTTCAGTGACATTTTCTTTTCCTTCTAAGAGCATCTGGGCGGCAATCTGCATGCGATAGCCCCGGACAAAAGAAAAAATGGTTGTGCCATAGACCCCTTTAAAACAGGTTTTCATGGCCGTTAATGAAATACCAAATTGGCGCGAAAGCTCATTTAAGGTAAATTGCTGATCCAGATGACTAACCAGATAGTGCTTGATCTGTTTAACACACTCCACCTGAACACGACTTAAATATTGCGGCACCTCAAAATTCTGACTGACATCAACGGTGCTAAGAAACAAAAACAGCTCCAAAATTTTTAATTTAAAATACCCCCGTTTAATTTCATTCGGAACGGTGTAAAGCTCCGAAAAAATATGATTAATCGCTGTCGTAGCCCGCATAATAAAACAATGATCCCCGAAACAGAGCCGCTCCCGCAACGCATAAAGATCGATTTCGATATCCTCCATCAAATGATTCGAAAGTGTTTTGGCCGCTTCTAAATCAATCACCACCGAAATGCCGTAATAATGCTCCAGCGGAAAACTGGAATTTTTTGTCCGCCTTCCTAACATATTGACGGAAAAATCTCCCTCTTTCAAATAAACAAAGGATCCATCCTGCAATTCCGTTTCAAAACGTCCCTGATTACAATGATTGATTTCCATGACATTTTTTTTGGGATACCGATTGTCAAAACACTCCCCCATCTTAAAGTCATTATAGGTCAGCTCAATTCCCGGAAAGACCTCATAGCTTGTCATGGTTCCCTTTCCGTTTTCTGCAAAAAATTCATAAACGGTACAGTGTTCGTTTATCGCTACTATTTTTATATTGCTATGATAGTGTTTTAAATTCTCAAATAGAAACCCCATTTCAGTCCCTCCATTATTGTTATATAAGTATAACACTTTTCTAAGAAGAATCACAAGCTTTTCATTTAATTGACATCAAAAAATTTAATAACTCTTATCTGCCATTGAAATTTTTGTCTTTTTGGAGCCTTATTAACGAATCAGAGTGGAAATAATCATGATAAATTGCTATGCTTTCATTGAATCTATTTAAATAACCGCCAGCAGGCGGTTTATTTTGGCAGATTCAGTTAGCTTTGTCTAACTATTATGTGCTTTACTTCAGGAGGTTTTTATGAACAACAAACTGCAAGCCAAGGATTTAATTAATGTCGGTATTTTTACAGCAATTTATTTTGTAGTTTTCTTTGTCACCGGTATGGTCGGTTATATTCCCGTTTTAATGCTGGCGATCCCCTTTCTTTGCCCGATGGTTGCCGGGATACCCTTTATGCTTTTTCTGACCCGAGTTAATAAATTCGGGATGGTCACCATTATGGGTACTATCCTAAGTCTGCTGATGATGCTCACCGGCCATCCCTGGATTGGTGTTCCCTTTGGGGTGGCTTTCTCACTAATCGCCGATGTGATACTCAAATCCGGCAATTTTACCGATTGGGGGAAGATCCGCATCGGTTACGTGGTTTTTAGTGAGTGGTTAATCGCTCTATTCATTCCGATATTTTTTATGCGGGACAGTTATTTTGTAACCATTCGCGAAGGTTATGGGGATTACTACACTGATACGCTGATGGCCATTACCCCAACCTGGGTTTTCTTTCTGATGATCGTGTTCATCGCCCTGGGCGCATTAGCTGGGGCCTATCTGGGCAAAGCGATCCTGAAAAAACATTTTAAACGGGCCGGTATTGCCTGATGAATCCATCAACCTTTGCCAATGAGCGACGCAGTCATTTCTGGCTGGACCCCAGAACAAAAATTCTGATGCTTCTGGTTGTCAATATTGTCCTCATCGGCGGGGGGTGGCTACAGCGGCTTATCCGCTGTCATACGGCCACTTTTAGCGTTGTTTCCGCTGTTTCTACTCCTTGCTGAGCGTCAGTATCGGCCAGCTATTTTTTATTTTATTTTTATTGCCCTGGCCATGAGTGCTGAGATCTTTCTGGTCACTCAGACCCAGGGGCTTTTAAATCTCGTTTTGGTCATTGGTTCCGGCCTGCTGTCCCGGTTGATTCCACCATTAGTGATGGGCTATTATCTGGTTACCACCACCAAGATCAGCGAATTCGTAGCGGCCATGGAACGCATGCATCTACCGCCCCAGATCATTATTCCTTTTTCGGTGATGCTTCGCTTTTTTCCCACTGTGGCTGAAGAAAATGCCGCCATTTCTGACGCCATGCGGATGCGGGGAATTCGTTTTGACGGCAAAAATATTGGTGCCATGTTGGAGTACCGGGTTGTTCCCGTACTGATGTGCACCGTAAAAATTGGTGAAGAACTGTCTGCCGCTGCCCTGACCCGGGGACTGGGGAAGCCGATTAAACGAACCAATATCTGCCGGGTCGGGTTTGGTCTCATCGACTGGATTTTAATTGCCGTAACCCTGACTTTGTTTTTTGCCTGGATTCTTTTATAAAGGAGATTACCATGATCCAATTAAGCCAAATCAATTTCACCTATGAAAACAGCGAGGGCGGTGGTTGCCTTCATGATCTTAATTTAACCATCAATCGGGGGGAAGTCATTTTACTGTGTGGCGGCTCCGGTTGTGGCAAAACCACCTTGACCCGTTTGATCAACGGTCTGATTCCCCACTTTTACAGCGGCCAGCTTTCCGGCGAGGTTTTAGTAAACGGCAAGAATGTTTCACAAATTCCCCTCTATGATACTGCTGAGCTGGTTGGTTCCGTTTTTCAAAATCCCCGAAGTCAGTTTTTTAATGTCGATACTACCAGTGAGTTGGCTTTTGGCTGTGAAAATATGGGCTTAGCAGCTGATGAAATCGGTCGCCGAATTGACGATGTTTCCCGGGATTTATGTCTTGATATGTTGCTGGAGCGGAGTATTTTTGCCTTGTCCGGTGGTCAGAAACAAAAGATCGCCTGTGGCTCGGTGGCGGCCCTGGAGCCTGAAATAATCGTACTTGATGAACCCTCTTCCAATCTGGACGCGAAAGCTACCCGGGAACTCCAATCCTTAATTGCGCTATGGAAATCCCAGGGGAAAACCATCGTCATCGCTGAACACCGACTTCACTATTTGCAGGAGCTGGCCGATCGCGTTGTTTTGATGGATAAGGGGCGGATTATCAAAATCTATCCCGGCACGTCCTTTTCACTTTTGCCCAAAGCCGAACTGGAGCGGATGGGGCTGCGGATTCTAAAGCTTAAATCATTGTATGGGACACCCTTGGCTGTTCGTCCCGCTTTTAAGAGCACTTTTTCGATCTGTGATTTTAATTATGCCTATCGCCATTGTGATCCATGCCTGAAAATTGCCAACGCCTGTCTGCCCAAGGGTGCTGTTATTGCAGTAATTGGCGAAAACGGCTGCGGGAAAACCACCTTTGCCCGATGCCTATGCGGACTCGAAAATAAGTGTTCCGGTACCCTTAACATCAGCGGCTGTGATCTAAAGTCTCGGGATCGTCTAAAAAACTGCTTTATGGTGATGCAGGATGTCAACCATCAGCTGTTTTCCGAAAGTGTTCTGGATGAGCTGCTGATTTCCATGAACGAAGAAAACGAAGCCGAAGCCCTAAAAATCCTGGAGAGCCTTGATCTGTCTGAGCTCAAAGACCTGCACCCGATGTCTCTTTCAGGCGGACAAAAGCAACGGGTTGCGATTGCCTGTGCTGTCGCTTCCTGCCGTCCCTTTATCCTTTTTGATGAACCCACCAGCGGTTTGGATTTAAAACATATGCAGCAGGTGGCAACTAATATCCAGCAACTTTCGGATCTGGGGAAAACTCAGTTTGTTATCACCCATGATCCCGAACTGATTCTGGCGGCTTGCACCCACGTTCTCCACCTGGATGATGGCGATATTAAGAAAATTTACCCTCTGGATGATGGCGGTGTCACTGAAATGCTATCTTTCTTTATTGCCGATGATGGCCTTTCTAGTAGGGTATCTGATGGTTCTGGTCTTTATCCTGGCGTTGAGCTTTTACAGCCTGCCGATTGGGCTGATTGCCCTGTCCGGTATTGCCCTTTCCGACCTCGCACTGATCTGGATGGGGCAGCGCAGCAAACGCAATTCAACGGTCCACGCCAGCTCCCAGGAGGAAATGGTCGGCGCGGTGATTGAATATGTCCGGGGCATTTCGCTGGTCAAGGCCTTTTCACAACAGGGGGTTTCAGTTGCTGGGATCCGAACAGCCTTTGAAAAAAGCCGCGGATCAATATTAAAATCAAAAAGGACTATATCCTCTGTAATTGAGAAAATATAAATTATCTTGAATGTGTTGAACTGTAAGCGTATACTTTATATAAGACTAATAAGAAAGCGAGAAAAAAATGAAAAAAAGTATTCGCAAATGTTTTGTCGGGATGTTAGCCTTATTGTTGAGTGTCGGGATGGTTCCGACAACTGTGTGGGCTGAAACGACTCCCAATGTCCGCTATCGGACCCACGTTGAAAATAAAGGCTGGCAAGAATTTGTTTCCGATGGCGTTCTCAGTGGGACAACCGGCGAAAACTTACGGTTAGAAGGCATACAAATCGAACTTGAAAATCAGGTCGCAAATCTTGACGTCGCTTATCAAACCCATATCCAGAATTATGGTTGGGAAGATCAAGGCGATAACACCAACTGGAAAAAGAACGGCGAAACAAGCGGAACCACCGGCGAAAGCTTACGGTTAGAAGCCATTCAAATTAAACTGACTGGCGATACTGCTGATCAATTTGATATCTGGTATCAGGTTCATGCTCAGAATATGGGTTGGCTTGCCTGGACTAAAAACGGCGAAAGTGCCGGCACCGAAGGATTTGGCTATCGCCTTGAAGGCATCAAAATTCAGATCCTGCCGGCCGGTTCAAGTGCCCCCAGTGGCACAGTGGATCAAGATGAACCGTTTTATAAAAAATTGATTCAAAGCCCGCATGAGGCGATTACCTATTTAAAACAATTGCTGGCTCAATTAGGGATGCGTGTAGATGAAGAATATAAATATACAGGGTATTGTAACAAAGGATTTAAATTAACTGCTGTTAATAGTCCTATTCAGGAACAACCTTACATTGTCTCTCCTAAAGGAAGTCTATTTAATGATTTTAAACAATTCTACTTATATCAAGCCGAAGGTGATGAAACGATCTGCTATCTGGCCACTGAAGACGAAGCTAGGCAGTATCTTGATGACTATCTAATCGCATCTGAAGCCGATGTTCCCGAAATCATCGAGTTTCAAGGAAAATTCGAGCAGAGCTGCTATAGGTATTATGGCTACGATGAAATTGACGGTCAAAAGACTACCATCTTCATGTATGATGTTTTCCCCGGTGGCAATATTTACGACAATATTTTACACCAATACATCTATGAATACCCGGTCGTTTAAACCGTGATCGATCCGCGGCAATCGTTAATCCGATTGTTTCCGATCGTCAAAATACCTCAGCTCCAGCGATTCCTAACATTAACGGATTAAAACAAAAAAACAGGATGTTAAACCCATCCTGTTTTTTAGTGCTATTTTTTTATTAAACTAAGGCTTCAAATTTTTGCAGGTATTCTTTCAAAACCGTCTCAATGATCACACAGCCCCCGACCGTATCGGATTCGATATTAAGGGGCATAATCGGATCGTGAAGAGACATTCGCAGTAGACACCAGCCGTTACCGGCCGTTCCATCACAGCTTACCCGGACCCCTTCATAATTAGGCGCTACCACGGTCCAACCGGGTTGGCTGGCGGCAAATCTTTCAAAATCGGCCAGCACCTTTTGTCCATAATCTTTAAAATTCTCAGTGGCTATTTTATAGCGTATCTCTTCGGCTTCGACCGGCTCTTTCAGTCCTGCCAGAAACGAGCTAATCGGTTTGCCAGCCTGGTGGAGTTCGGCAAACTTAATCAGCGCCATGGTGACCAGATAAGCGCCATCGTCGAGAAAATAGTTTTCTTTAATAGCGCCGTGGCCGCTGGTTTCCATGGCTAAATGGGTTTCGATACCTTCTTCATTTAACCGGATCGCTTCGTTGATGACATTTTTATAACCGCGTTTAAAACGATGATGTTTCCCGCCAAGACTCTCAATATACTCTGTTAACCCGGTGGAGGTAATCGAATCCGTAACGATGGTTGACCCCGGATAATCCGCTAAAAGCAGACTGGCAATAAAAGCAATAAAGCCATTGCGGTTAATAGCATTCCCTTTTTCATCAATAATCGCCGCCCGATCCACATCGGTATCAAAGATGATCCCCAGATCGGCCTGGTTGTCCAATACCGCCTTGGAGATATGGGCAATGGCCACGGCATCTTCCGGGTTGGGCACGTGGTTGGGGAAATGGCCGTCGGGCTCCAGATACTGGCTGCCGCTGGTATCGGCACCCAGCGGTTTTAACACCTGGTCAACAAAAAATCCGCCGGCTCCGTTACCGGCATCAACCACAATCCGGGCTCCGGCAAGCGGTTGCTCCGTTTTTGTTTTTTCGCGGATAAACGCGACAATATTTTTAGAATAGGACGGTAAAAAATCATAGTCCTGTGCCTGTCCGCCGGGCGTGAAGGATGTTTCAATCGTTTCGGCCAGTGCCAGAATCTCGCTGATATCGGCTTTGTCAAGGCCGCCATCGCGGGTGAAAAACTTAAGTCCATTTCGGTTAAAAGGCAAATGACTGGCGGTTACCATTATCGCCCCATCGGCCTCGATAACCGGATCGATGGTCGTCATAAACATCGCCGGGGTGGTGGCAATCCCGCATTGATAGACCTTGTTGCCCTTGCTGACCAGACCCAAAGCCACGGCCTGCGCCAGGTGGGTTCCGGACAGCCGGCTGTCTCTTCCGACCGCAAAGGTCAGCGGTGCTTTGCCTGATTTTTTTTCCAGCCAGGTGGCAAACGAAAAGGCTATTTTCATGGCCATGTCCTGGGTGAAATTAACGGCTTCGCCGGCAATCCCTTCAAGTGCCACCCCCCGAACATCGGAGCCATTTTGCAATTTTCTAATATCTTTAATCTCCATTTATTGTTAATCTCCTGGTATGAATCATGTACTAAGATCCGGGCCGTTTAGGCTATGCTGTTCTGGTTGAGCGAAACCTCGAGTACTCGGCGGATTAATTTATTAAAGCCCGCCGCGTATCAATAATACGCAAGGATTTGAATAAATTGATCCAACAACGTAATCGGGCATTTTAGCCAACCAGAGACGACACCATCACAGCCTTGATCGTATGCATCCGATTTTCAGCCTCATCAAAGACCTTGGAATGCTTACTGCGGAAGACCTCATCAGTAACTTCCATTTCAGTTAGCCCGAATTTTTCCTTAACTTCCCGGGCGACGGATGTCTCCTGATCATGGAAGGCTGGTAAACAATGAAGAAAGATCACCTCATTATTACCAGTCGCCTTAATCATTTCCATGTTCACCTGGTATGGTGATAACAGCTTGATCCGTTTAGCCATCTGATCTTCTTCACCCATGGATACCCAGACATCAGTATAGATGGCATCAGCACCTTTAACTCCGGCTTTAATATCGGCAGTCAGGGTAATGGTTCCCCCGGTTGTTTTGCAAAGTGCTTTCATTTCAGACACCAGTGCTTCTTCCGGGAACAGGGATTCAGGGGCCACCGCCACAAAATGCATTCCCAGTTTGGCACAACCGATCATTAGAGCGTTGCCCATATTATTCCTGGCATCTCCCACATAAGCCAGTCGTTTTCCTTTAAGCGATCCGAAATTTTCCTGGATGGTCAGCATATCGGCCAAAATTTGAGTGGGATGATCTAAATCGGTTAAGCCATTCCAAACTGGCACTCCGGAATATTCGGCCAGCGTTTCCACTGTCTTTTGTTCAAAGCCGCGAAACTCAATACCATCATAAAAACGTCCCAAAACGATGGCGGTATCCTCAATCGATTCTTTTTTGCCCATTTGACTATTGGTCAAAAAGGTGACATTAGCTCCTTCATCAAAAGCCGCCACTTCAAAGGCGCAACGGGTTCTTGTTGAAGTTTTTTCAAAAATAAGAACAATGTTCTTACCTTTTAGCAGGGTGCCCACCTCGCCTGATTTTTTCTTTGCTTTTAGTTTAGCTGAATAATCAATGAGATACTGTATTTCAGCTGGGGTAAAATCTTTTAATGTCAATAAATGACGACCTTTTAAATTCATAACGCTTCCTCCGTTTATCTCTTCTTTCATCTATTTTAACTGATAATCTTTACTTTCACAAGGTAACATCGTTCATCTACAATCAATTCTATAAAACCAACTGCTATAACGATCGGATTTGTTTAAAACGCGTCCCGATAAAGGGGCATCGTCATACAGCGAGGACCGCCCCGACCCCGTACCAGTTCAGATGCTTCAATACCAATCACTTCAATACCATTTTGACTGAGCACCTCATTGGAGCGCTCATTTCGGGTATAAGCAACAATGACACCCGGGGCAATTGCCAGCGTGTTGGTACTGTCATTCCATTGTTCCCGGGCGGCGGCAACCGGGTTGCCGCCGCCACTTTCAATGAGACTAATGGCCGGCAAATCGAGCACTGACTTAAGTGCCTCAATCAAACTGTCTTTTCGTTCATAATGCAGATAATCCGCTTTGCCAGGGGTCATAATGACCGTTTCCACCTGTTCAAGTATCCCCGGGTAGACAATAAACTTGTCAACGTCTACCATCGTAAAGACGGTATCCAAATGCATAAAGGCCCGGTTGCGAGGGATTTTTACTGCCAACACCTTTTTTATGCCCAACTCTGCCTTAAATAGGTTTTTAGCCAGTTCTTCAACCCCCTGAACCTCAGTTCGTTCACTACACCCCACCGCCACTGCAGTGGGGCTTAAAATCAGGACATCGCCACCTTCCACTGAAAAGAAGTTGGTATCCTGGTAAAAGGTTTTATTTGCACAACTTTTAAAGATCGGATGATGTTCATAAATAGCCGCTAAATAGCGACTCTCACGTTTTCTAGTCCGGGTGGCCATGGCAGAAATGCACATGCCATCATGAATAGCCACAGCTGGATCGCGCATAAAATACAAATTTGGCACGGGATTTAAATAAAAAGCATAGGGTTCCGGGCCTTTTAAATAATCAGTCAGCACCCGGTGCCGATCGATATGGTCAAGTTCTTTTTGCAGCACCCCGGCAATTAGGGCATCGCCCAGGGCATTGCTGTCTAAGGACATCAGGTATTCATTTAAGAATCCATCAATGTAGTTTCCCGATGAGGGATTCTTGTCGATGACTTCAGCGATGATATTCTCCCGAACCGCGGTATTTTTTAAAATATCTTTTAATAAGTCCTCGACATAAAGCACCTCGGCCCCACGTTTTCTAAGGATCGTGGCAAAGGCATCGTGCTCCTCCTGCATCCGTGCCAGCCAGGGGATATCCTCAAACAATAATTCCTTAAGGGAATCGGGAACAATCCGTTCTAGTTCCTTTCCCGGTCGGTGAACCAGGACCTTTTTCAGCTTTCCAATTTCAGATTCTATTCTTATATTTTTAACCATCTATTTACTCCTTTTTCAATACCACTCATTATATCATCGGTGATAAAAAAATCCACCTATTCTTAACGAACTACGTTTTTCTATTTTTCAAATAGTTATTGACACCGCAAAAATTTAATAGTAAAATAAATCCCGTAATATAACACTGTTATATTACGGGGAGGTATCCGGTATGTGCGAAAAGAAACAATCCACTCTGGACAGAATCATGGCTGAAGGCAAGAAAGAATTCTTAGACAAAGGTTTTAAAGATGCTTCTCTGAGGAATATAGTAAAATCTGCCGGTGTGACAACTGGAGCCTTTTACGGCTATTTTCCCGATAAAAAAGCTTTATTTGAAGCGCTGGTTGATCCTGCTGTTAAAGGGTTTAAAGAACAGTTTATCGCCGTACACAAAGCATTTGAACAACTCCCCCGGGACGTTAAAATGCGAGTTGCTTATGATGACTCTTCACCCCATCAGAAAGAGCTCATCACCTATATCTATGATCATTTTGATGCTTTTAAACTGCTAATCAGTTGTGCTGAAGGCACTGCTTATGACGATTTCATAAACAGCCTGGTTGAAACTGAAGTCGCAGCCACCCTGGATTTTATCCGGGACACCGGTTGTGACGCCCTGATCTCTGGACGGGCCTCACCCGAAATGTTGCATATACTCTCGAGTGCCTACTTTGCTGCCGTTTTCGAAATCGTTGTTCATGACATGCCTAAATCAGCGGCCGACAATTATATTGAAAACATCCGGATTTTTTTTACTGCCGGATGGAAATCAATATTATATTTATAAAACCGAGGTTCCTTGTGAACCTCAAAAAAACATTTTCGTGTTAGACATTTCTAACTAAAAAGGAGTTGCAATGAAAGAAACAGTTGTAAATAGTAAAGAACGACAAAAGCAGTCAATCTTAGCCGACAACCTGTGGAAGGTCATGTTTAATGTTTCCTGGCCGGCCATCATCGCGATGGTTCTTTATGGCTTGAATTCTATCCTGGACGCAATCTTTGTCGGCCAATTTGTCGGCGAAGTCGCTCTGGCTGGGGTTTCAGTGGCCTATCCACTTGCGCAAATCAGTGTCGCTTTTGGCTCCCTTGTTGGCGTCGGCGCCGGTTCTGTCCTCAGCATTGCTTTAGGCAAACAGGACAAGCAAGTCCAGGAAAAGCTCATGGGTAATGTCAACTTACTCGCACTGCTAATAACGATACTCTATATGGTCATCACCCTGATCTTTTCAAAACAGCTCCTTACCTTCATGGGTGGCAGCGGCGAATCCCTTGTCTTTGGTGACGCTTATTTCAGAGCAACAATCTGGGGCGCATTTTTCTGGATTTACGGTTTAGCAGGCAATATGATTGTTCGTGCCGAGGGCAAAATGAAATCAGCCGCTGTTATGATGGGTGCCGGATTAGTTATTAATGTTATCGCCAATTATATCCTGATGGGCGTATTCAATTTCGGTGTGGTCGGCGCTGCCTGGGGCACCAACATCGGGATGCTTGTTTATACGTTAATTGGCTGGTTTTACTTTGGCAAGGGTTTTTCAACTTTCAAAACAAAAATGCTGTCCTTAAGCTGGGATAAAGAGATTGGAACAACCATCATCCGCCTGGGTCTGCCTTCCCTGATTATGAGTTTTATGAGCCTTATTCAGGCTGTATTAGTTTTTAACGCATTGGCTAAATATGGTACCACTGCCGATATAGCCTTTTATGGGGTCGTATATCGTATTTTCACCTTCCTGATGACCCCTATTTTTGGATTAATGCGGGCTTTACAGCCGGTTATCGGGATCAATTATGGTGCCGGTCAATATGATCGGGTGATCAGTTCCTATAAAATTTTTGCGCTATCTGCGATGTTACTGACACTTCCATTTTGGATTATTTCTATGATCTCCCCTGAGTCAATCTTGGGACTGATGCTTGCCGATCAGGTGTTTGAAGTTACGCTACTTGGTTATTTCAGAATTTACATGGCCATCCTACCACCATTGTCGATTATCTTTATGGCGATGACCCTATTCCCTTCAATCGGCAAGGGAAAACCAGCCGCCTTAATCGGAATCGCCAGACAATTGGTTTTTTATGTTCCAGTCATGTTATTTTTACCGGGAATCGTCGGTGTCGCTGGTATCTATTACGGCTCTTTTGCCATTGACGTCGTGATTGTTGTCTGGACAGCTTTTATGGTTCGAAAAGAATTTAACTTATTGCGAACCCGCGCTCAGGAAGTCCGTTTAACGACATAATTTAAAGAAAACCACTTCGAGAAGAACTAAGTTCTTTGTTCGCTTCAACCTAGAAACCTGTGAGCATTGACATAAAAAAAAGAAGAACCTGAGTTCTTCTCTTAATGTGGTTATTTTATGTTGTCGTTATGAAACTAACAGTGCGCCATCCGTTTCATTCTCATCTAGTAATACAATTTTTACACTTTGAGTTAAAAGATCAGAATAACTAAAAGACAATTTCTGTTCTTTTCTTTTATCTTCTTGAACTCGAACGGTAAAAATACTGGGATAAGTGCTTTCAATTACCCCTTCTTTTTGGTAGAGTTTTTTCTTGCTTTTATGTGCTTCAAGTTTGACTCGTTTACCAAGACAATTTTCCACCTCGCGTCTAATGTCCATAATGGTTGCTTTTGGCATGAACTTCACCTCTCTGTGGTTTTCTCTTTGTTAGTATACCACAGTTTTGATCAAAAGTAAAATTTTTTATTATAACAAGACCTGGTTTTTTTGTCAATATGTAATTTTGATTTTCGTTTACAGCTTGTTTATCGTTTACAGTTCTGGCGTTTTCAAGTCTTTGCTCATTTTACTTCTAATCCCACCAGCTCATCCGTGTTTTTTCTTATGAGCATTGGGGTTAGGTTCTGGGGTTTCGTTAAAAAGCGAATACATTTCCTTCCCATAGCGCAGGGCTTCCACAATCCGCATCGGGTTATGTAGCCAAATGGCATCATCCAACTTGGTCAACACTTCAAAGGACTCAAATCCCCAGGTACATAAAACCGGCAGCATTTCTGCTCTTAAGGCGGTTTCATAATCAACGGTGGAATCCCCGACAAATAGACACTCATGGGGTTTTACACCCATTTTTTCAGCTAATCTTAAGGTTGTTTCCGGATTTGGTTTTCTCAGTTCATCTTTTGTAAAACCGACCACATCGACAAAATCGTAGTCTTTGAACAAAGCACTTACCAACGCTTTTGCTGCCGCATCTGGTTTGTTGGTGCAAACGCTAAATGGGATTTCATGGAATTTTAAATAATCCAGCAGTTTTGTAATTCCCGGATAGGGCCTGGTTTTTTTTATGTAGTTTGAAGCATACTCCGCTTTTAGCATTTCTGTTAATTCATCAACAAAAACATCATCACTCCGATATTTTTCCGGTATGGCATCCCGGGTCAGATTTCTTAAGCCTCTGCCAATTAATTTTTTTCCCTCGTCATAGGAGTGAACCGGAAATCGATTGTACTTCAAAATCCCGTTGACCGAATCAATCAAATCTTCCAGCGAATTGACCAGGGTACCGTCTAAATCAAAGATAACGCCCTTATACTTATGCATGTTGTCCTCCTGTGATATTACATATTTTTTATTATTATACCCCATTTTTTTAATAAATTTTGTTTTTTTAACAACTTTGGATTATAATAAGATTATTAATTTTCTCTGGAGGTATCATTTTGGGTTACAAGGAAGATAATTATCTGAATCTCAGTAAATCTTTAATTAAAAAACTTGAAAAACGAAATTTTAAGGGCTATTTTTGCAAAACCGCCCATGAAGGCCTAGAACTGGCTTTATCGATGATTCCTAGCAGCGTCAGTGTGACCCATGGCGGGTCTGAATCGATTAAGGAAATTGGTCTGCTTGATGCGGTTAAAAATGGCAATTACCAATATATTGACCGCAGTCTGGCTAAGACGCCGCAGGAAAAAAGAGAAGTGGTTGCCCAGGGAGTACTCGCCCACACGTTTCTGACCGGTACCAACGCCATTACTATGAACGGGGAACTGGTCAATGTGGATGGGATGAGCAACCGGGTAGCACTGATGTGCTTTGGTCCGGAACAGGTAATTGTTATTGCCGGGATCAACAAGGTGGTTGCCAATACCGAGGCCGGGATTTATCGGGCCCAAAATATTGCTGCACCAGTGAATGCCATCCGTCACAATGCCAAAACGCCTTGTTATGATACCGGCAACTGTGCCCACTGTCATAGTGATGACTGTATGTGCGCCAATATCGTGGTCACAAGACACAGCCGAATCCCTGATCGAATTAAGGTTATCCTGATCGGAGAAAATATTGGCTACTAAAACAAATCATGAAGCTAATGCCTTAAATGCGTTAAAACAAGCCTTTTTGGTCTATCCTCAAACCATCAAGAAAGAACCTCGGGTAGCTTATGCCGGAACCCGGGGTTCTTATGGCGAAGAAGCCAGCCTGGCTTTTTTTAAGCAGCACTGCGAGCTGTTTCCCTTTAAAACCTTTGAGGATGTTTTTGTAGCCTTGAGTCAGGGGTCAATCGATTACGGAGTACTCCCGATTGAAAACTCATCCACCGGGTCCATTGCCGCTGTTTATGACCTGCTGTCCCGTTATCAGTATTATATCGTCGGCGAAGAAGAGATCAAAGCCCGACACTGTCTGCTGGCGCCAAAGGGAGCCAGCTTTGAGACCATTGCCGAGGTTTATTCCCATCCCCAGGGATTTTCACAATCCCAGGAATTTCTAAATGATTATACCCGCTGGAAGTGCATTCCCTATTACAATACCGCCATTGCTGCGGCTTATGTTGCTGAAAAAAGCGACCCCACCATGGCCGCTATTGCCAGCAAACGGGCCGCAGAAATCTATGATCTGGAAGTACTGGCTGAAAACATCAACTTTTCCCAAACCAATGTAACTCGGTTTGTCGTTATTTCCCGGAAGATTGAACTCTTTAAAAATCCTACCCGGGTCAGTATTGCCTTTCGGCTGCCCCACCGTCCCGGATCACTTTATGAAATCATCGGGATTTTTTCGGTTTTCTCTCTAAATCTCTGTAAGATCGAATCTCGCCCACTTTTAAAAGAGAATTGGGAATACCTGTTTTTTATCGACTTCACCGGCAATATTTCCCAAAACACCCTGGTGAACCTGTTGCCGATCATCGAAGAAAAGGCGGAATATTTTCAATTCTTAGGGTATTATCCGCAGTTTGAAGAAAAATAATCTTTATCATGACTAAACCAATAAAACCCCAGATTTTAGACATTAAACCGTCTTAAACCTGGGGTTATTAATATTGAACCTTAATCATAGAAGGTCATTCTGATCTCTCCATTGGCGTCTGTCACGGCGCTGTAGTCGTCAGATTGACAATTCGGACAGCGGGCTTTTGCCTTAATCCGATAATGGCCATCGTGACATCGTCCAGCTATGGCTTCCACCTTTTCATTAAAAGAAAACGCTGGATCCTGCTTTTTTATTTTTTCCAGTACTTCTTCCTGGCGGATAACTTTTTCTTCGCCACAGGTATCGCAGTGGAGCAGATAAAAATCCAGTCCACCACCTTCCCGGACTTCAAACTCGGTTTGGCACTGATTGCACCTGGCCATAAACTGTCTACCCAATTTTTCCGCCTCCTTATTTTAAGCTAATCAGCTACTTTAGGCTAATAGCTGCAAGACACTCTGTGGTTGCTGATTAGCCTGAGATAGCATTGCCTGGGCCGCTTGCTGCAGGATATTGTTTTTGGTAAAATTCATCATTTCCTTGGCCATATCCACATCCCGGATCCGGGATTCTGATGAGCTTAAGTTTTCTGATGCTGATTCCAGATTTCTGGTGGTATGCTCCAATCGGTTCTGGTAGGCACCCAATCGGGAACGCTCGGCAGAAACTCGGGAAATCGCCGAATCACAAGAACTAATGGCATTGTTTGCCAATGTATAACTATCCACCTTTAAACTGGAAATGCCCAGTGCCGCTGCCCGCATATCGCTCGTGAGCAACTCCATGGATTGCCCCGTATTGGCACCGATTTGAATAGCAAATGACTTGCCAACTGAAGATGCCAGATCCGGCCAGGTAATGTTAAAACCGCTCATCGGTTGATTGACTTCTGATGCACTGGCTCCGCCTGTTTCCGGCATGATCGATTCGGCCGTTTTTGCGGTACCGGCAGCAGCATCTGAACCGGTGGCTGAACCGGTATCGACTTCATTTCCGGCATCTAATACAACACCGGTTGTCGCACCCAAACTGCCCGTTGTTACATTTGCTTTAAACTGAGCGATCCAAGTCGAGGTGCTGTCAAAACTCAGTCCAGCATGTGTCGCCTTTACCGATGCCAAAGCCTGATCAAGATTATGCGTCGGATTTGCAGCCAGATAAGTGGTTACTTCTCTAATGCCGGTTGCCCCACCATTAAGGCGTATCTGCTTATCCAGATACCGCGTCGCTAAATAGGCTGATGCATAGTCATTGGAATTTCCATCCCAGGCCCCATAAGAGCCGTCGCCGATATTTGACACCACATTTTCTATACTGCCCAATAATGCAATGCCCGATTTAAGCCGCTCGTCGCCACCATGGGTAAACTCCGCGATCCCCTCATTAAACCAGATTGGTAAATCTCCAAAATTCATCGTCGACATCATCACCGCATGAGTAATCTCATGGGCAATCACCCGATCCACATATTGGGGTGCCGTCCCCCCATCGATAGTATCGGTGGGTTGGGAATAAGCCAAATTAATCTTTAACGACAGATTTGATCCTTGCCCAGTAATACCAGGGGTTCCTACCATATTAGCGGGGTCCGAGGTAAAACTGCCTTGAACATAGGCCGCATAGCTGCTGGACGGATCATTAATAATTTCCACACTCATATTAATCCCACTGGCCGTTAAGCCATAGCTACTCGTTACGAGATCTTCCGCTTCTTCTAGCCACCACTTTTTAAGACTGGAAACCAGATTCAGCTGATCTGACGCACTGACCGAGGCATTGCCCTGATTGAGCAGCTTCATGGTATTAAATTCGGTGTCATTGCCTATCCGGTCAACTTCCTTGGTCAGTTGATTAATCTCGTTTTGAATGGCTTCCCGGTCTTCCACAGCATTGACATCATTGGCCGCCTGCACCGACAGCTCCCGCATCCGCTGGATTAGGGAGTGCGTTTCGCTCAAAGCCCCTTCAGCGGTTTGGATTAGTGAGATGGCATCTCTGGCATTATTGCCAGCCTGATCCAGCCCTCGGATCTGTCCCCTCATTTTTTCAGAAATAGCCAGTCCCGCCGCATTATCCCCGGCCCGGTTGATACTCTGCCCGGAAGATAATTTTTCCAGAGACTTGCTGACATTATTACTATTATTTGTTAATTGACGATAATTATTGATTGCCATGATATTATGGTTAATTCTCATTTGGTCACCTCCTTCCACGCTAAATCTACCAGGTCATCATGATCAGATAAAAATACGAAGCGAACTTGCTTAAGTGACAATACTTACTAAACACCAATATTCAACATTCGCATTTCAATATATATCGGTCAAAACGGAGACAACCATTAGTTTTTTTAGTAATTTTTTAACATTTGCTAAACATTTCTTTTTTTTGTTTTTCTTCTCTCCATTTTCATAAAAAAACGACGGTACCAGCGCACCGTCATTTATTTATTTCTTTATAAGCTCAATCCTTGTATCATGTCCGTTCAGACTAAACACTTCCCCCACACCGGCTTTGATGGTGATCGTATCCGCCAGGGTTTCGGTTTTAATAAAATCAGTAAAGATCTCAATGGCCCGATCCATTTGTGCATCACTGCTATAGCTAATGTCGATGCGGTCCATGACTTCGTAGCCGCTTGACTTTCGTAGTTGTTGAATGCGAGAGACAAATTCCCGGGCACAGCCTTCATCGAGCAAATCCTGATTTAAGCTGGTATCGAGAATGATAAACTTGTTGTTAAACATCTGCACATTAAAGCCTTCTTTAGCGGAAATTCGAATGTCAATGAAATCTTTGCGCAGTTCAAGGCTTTGTCCATCCAGCTCAATTACAAAGCTGCCATCGGCTTCAAGCTTGGCTACCACCTCACTGGCGGGTGCCGATGCCAGTGCCTTGCCCAACAGCTTGACATTTTTGCCGAGCACCGGGCCGGCCACCTTAAAGTCCGGTTTTAGGGCATAGTTCATAAAATCACCCAAATTTTCTTCAAAGACGACCTGTTTAATATTTAATTCTTCTTCGATCAGGACACATAAATCGCCCAGCGTTTCCCGGTATTTACCATCCACAATAATTTTAGACAAGGGTTGTCGCACCTTGATCTGGGCTTCTTCGCGGGCCCCCCGACCAAGGCTGACCAGTTCTCTGACCAGATCCATCGGTTCTTCAATGGCATCCTGTATCAGCTCTTCATTGGCGGTGGGATAATCGGCCAGGTGGACAGAGATACCATCAGTCAGTTTTTGGTACAGTTCTTCGGTGATATAAGGCGCAAAGGGGGCACAAAGGCGAACCACGCCTTCTAATACTTCCCAGGTGGTGTTGTAAACCGCTTTTTTATCTTCCGTCAGTTCGGTTCCCCAGAAGCGGCGGCGATTGCGGCGGATGTACCAGTTAGATAAATCTTCATTGACAAAGTTCTGGATTTTTTTGACTGCTTTGGTTAAATCAAAGACTTCCATTTCTTCCCTAACTTCTTTAACCAGTCGGTTATATTTAGACAGAATCCAGGCATCGATTTCCGGACGCTTGGCATAGGGCACAAAAAACGCTCTTGGGTCAATGTTATCGGTGTTGGCATAAAGGGCAAAGAAATGATAGGTATTTTTCAGGGTGTTAAAGAACTTGCTTTGCACCTCTTTGATTCCCTTAACATCAAAACGGGTCGGAGTCCAGGCTGGTGATACATAAAGCAGATACCAACGCAGCGCATCAGCCCCGTATTCAGCAAACATTTCTAAGGGATCAACACTATTGCCCTTTGTTTTCGACATTTTCTGTCCTTCAGCATCAAGAATCAGGTCATTGACCAATACTTTTTTATAGGGTGCTTTTCCGGTTACAAAGGAGGAAATTGCCAGTAATGAATAAAACCAGCCGCGGGTCTGGTCAATCCCTTCACAAATGAAATCAGCCGGGAATTGTTCTTCCCACAACTCTTTATTTTCAAAGGGGTAGTGATACTGGGCAAAGGGCATCGAGCCGGAATCAAACCAGCAGTCAATGACATCTTTGACCCGGGTCATTGTTTTGCCACAATCGGGACAGGTGAAATGGACATCGTCGACGTAAGGGCGGTGCAGCTCAATGCTTTCATCGATGTTTTCAACAGCCCGCTCGACTAATTCTTTGCGGGAACCGACGGTTTCCAGCTTACCGCATTCCTCACAGCGCCAGACTGGCAGCGGTGTACCCCAGTAGCGGCTGCGGGAAATCGCCCAGTCGTTAAGGTTTTCCAGCCAGTTACCGAAGCGTTTTTCGCCAACAAAATCCGGGTACCATTCGACGCCATTATTGTTTTCAATCAAACGGTCCTTAATCTTGGTCATTTCCAGATACCAGCTTGGTTTGGCATAATAGAGCAAAGGGGTTTTACAGCGCCAGCAATGGGGATAGTTATGGGTGACTTTTTCTTTTTTAAACAGTTTTCCTTCAGCCTTCAGCCATTTAATAATATCCAGATCGGCATCGATGACAAATTGTCCCTTCCAGGGGGTGTCGGTGTATTTTCCGTCCTCGGCCACTGGCTGCAACACCGGCAGGTTGTACTGACGACCAACCTTGTAGTCATCTTCCCCAAAGGCGGGAGCGATATGAACAATCCCGGTACCGTCTTCGGTGGTGACATAATCGGCACAGGTGACAAAAAAGGCTTTTTTATCGGGAACCACGAACGGCATCAGCTGTTCATACTCAACGTATTCCAGCGCCGAGCCCTTCATTTCTTCCAGAATCTCGTAGTCTTCACCCAATAACTTGGGTGCTAAAACCTTGGCGCAGATATAAACTTCATCATTGCTGCGGGCTTTAATGTAGTCGGCATCGGGATGAACGGCCAGGGCGACATTGGCCGCCAATGTCCAGGGGGTGGTGGTCCACACCAAAAAGTATTCGTTGGCATCGCTTCGTTTAAATGCGGCCACAACGGTATTACTTTTTATTTCCTGATAACCCTGGGCAACCTCGTGCGATGCCAGACCGGTACCGCAACGGGGACAATAAGGCATGATCTTGTGACCTTCATAAAGAAAGCCTTCTTTATTGAACTTATCCAGAATCCACCAGACGGTTTCAATATAATTATTATCCAACGTAATGTAAGGATCTTCCATATCGATGAAATAACCCATTTTGCGGCTCATTTCTTTCCATTGGCTTTCATAATTAAAGACCGATTCCTTACATTTTTCGTTGAACTTATCGATGCCGTAAGCTTCAATTTCCAGTTTGCTGGAAAGACCCAACTGTTTTTCCACTTCGATTTCCACCGGTAGGCCATGAGTGTCCCAACCGCCTTTACGAATGACCCGATAACCATCCATGACCTTGTATTTACAGACCGTATCTTTTAGGGTTCGGGCCAGCACGTGATGAATCCCGGGCCGACCATTTGCAGTTGGGGGCCCTTCATAAAAGACAAAATTTTCTTGTCCTTCCCGATTATCAATGGTTTTCTGCAAAAGATTCATGGCTTCCCATTGCTTAGAGATCACGTCTTCTCTTTCGCCGATTTTTCCTTCTATTAATGTTTTGAACTGTGCCAAATTTCTACCTCCATAAAGTCTCTTTCCTTGAATTAAATGATTTAAGTTGACGGTGTTGTAAGCGCATGTTTTGAATTAAATACCCAAACTATGCGCTTATCTCGTTGCTTTGATAAAATAAAAGCTCGCGCGTAAATGTGCTAAACGGTGCTAATCAACAAATACAAAAAACGCCCCCTGAAAAATCCAAGGGACGAAAAATCGCGGTACCACCCAAGTTGGCAGAAAACTGCCCACTCTATGAATTTAACGGTTCCCCGGAATTTCCTACTCTGATTTAACCAACGGTTAACCAGTCTTCAAAAATTCTGTTCAAAGGTGATCTCTCTGAGGTGTCTTTTAATAATCTTTCACCAAAATGATTATCTCTCTGTTAAAGCATTCCCCACAGCGTCCTTATCTTCACATTTATATTCTTCATTTCTATTTATATCGATAAAAGCGTAAAAGATTTCTTTTATATTCTATCCAATATCCTTAATAAAATCAAGTTTTTTGAAATCTTTATTCTAAAATTTAAGAATCTCGGTTATAATGCTAATAAGCACTCAATCGGTAATCAGGTAATTAAGAAAGCCCGTTAGCTTTCGTTATCGTTTCTCGATTGCCTGCCAATTGCATTTAAAAAGGAGTTATTTATGAAAATACGTTATGTCCTTCTTTCGCTTTTACTCATTGGCGTTCTTATCACTGGTGCCGCCCTGCTGATGCCAAAGCTGATAAACGATGAAGAAACAGCGACTAAAGAAACCAATACCACGACAACAACTAAGCAGCCGGAACCTATAAAGAACAACGAACCAGACACAACAGCAACAACCGCCATCGTCGTACCTGAAGAAATGCAAACCGTTATTGAGGAAAATAATGAAGAAATTTATGTTGATGAAGCCGGTCTTCTCGCTGGCAATTATCCCAGCCAAATGGTACCTCTCTATGGTGTAACCAGTCTTTCTCAGTCTCATCAGATTACCGGTGTATCCGGACAGCCGGGCTGGAAAACGTCTTATGTTTCTGACTATTCCACCGACGAAATCCTTGTTTTCTATCAGAACTTGCTAACGAGTGCCCCGGATTATTCTGAGGAAGTGGTTTCAGCAACAACCAACCTCAAGGGAACCGTCAGCGGTTATACGATCAGCATTTCAATTTCACCCAACAACCCGGACAAAACGGATCTCCCGGGGAACAGTGCCGTTAATATCTTTATTGAACAGGTCTGATGGGTTCAGATTTTTCAAAAAATCGACGAATTCAAGCCCTTGTTTTTTAAAACAACTATGAGATAATTTTATACTAAGTCGACTGTTTATCGTTGGCTTAGTATTTTTTTAGAATTGAGGTACTTAAAGATGAATGACCAAACCAAAAAAATCACCTACACGGCATTAATGATGGCACTCACTTTTGTGATGACATCCCTTGTGAAGATCCCTCTTCCCACGGGCTATATTCATCCCGGTGATGGTGCAGTTCTTTTATCCGCTTTTATTTTAGGTCCCTGGGGCGGCCTGATTGCCGCTGGAATCGGATCGGCCAGTGCTGACTATTTCGGGGGCTACGGGGCCTATGTGCTGCCCACCTTTATTGCCAAAGGCTCAATGGCCTTTATTTTCGGTTACCTGATGAAACGTTTTCCCGAAAAGAATTTGCTGTTCTTCGCTTTTCCCGCCGTCATTGCCATGACTGCTGTTTATTTCGTTTCTGAAGTAATCATGTACGGCAACGTTGCCGGCCCTTTGGTGAACCTGCCCTTTAGTGTACTGCAAGGCCTGGTGGGAATTGTGCTAGTCACCATTCTCTACAAACCACTGGAACGCTTTCGCCTTAACCCCGTCAAGTTTTAGCAACCTCAAAGACCCTGGGGTCTTTGAGGTTAGTGATAAACTACCGTACCGACCAATTGTTAATCTGTTGTTCGCCGCGGAATCGGACAGGCTCTGCCGTGTCCGCTCCGATGCGCACAACATGATGTAACAATTGTCGGTACTGGGTTATTTTTTTTATAACCTCAGACCCTTGGGTCTTTTTTAGTTGCACCGTGTTTGCAGGCAGTTTACATATAGCCCTTCATCGTATCGAGGTATTCTTCGGCGTTGTCCCGGATGCTCTGAATTTCTTCGGGTTTCAGGGCTCTGACAACTTTCGCCGGGCTGCCCATAATTAAAGAATTGGGCGGGAATACCTTTCCCTGGGTCACCAGTGAACCGGCTCCAACAATCGAGTTGTCACCAATTTTTGCGCCATTTAAAATGATGGCACCCATACCGACTAAGACATTATCACCAATTTCGCAGCCGTGAATCGTGGCATTATGGCCGATGCTAACCCCTGCCCCGATGACAGTGGGATAACCCGAGGCCACGTGAACCACCGTACCATCCTGAATATTGGTCCGATCACCAATGGTGATGCTATCGACATCACCCCGAATGACCGCTTGGAACCATACTGAGATAAAATCCCCAAGTTTTACTTTTCCTACAACATCTGCACTTTTTGCTATAAAAATGGTTTTACCCAACATCATTTTGTACACCCCACCTTAATTTGTTACTACATAATACTATTTTCAGGACTTTTTGTAAAGTTTTTCCATGATTCCTTCCCATTTATGTTAAACTATTAGCAAAATGAAAACACAAAGGACAAGTCAATGAATATTGCCAGTATTGAAAATCTTAAAAAAACATATGGGGTTAAAACCCTATTTAACCATATCTCATTTTCCATTGCCGACACCGATAAAATCGGGGTGATTGGCGTCAATGGATCGGGAAAAACCTCAATGTTGCGAATTATTGGAAACCTCGATAGCCCGGATGCCGGGGAGGTTAAATTTTTCGGATCCCAGCGGGTTGAAATTCTTTCCCAGGACCCCGATCTTGACCCCGATACCACCGTGCTTTCTCAGGTTTTTTCAGCTAATTCGCCGGAAATGAACCTGGTCCGGGATTATGAGTCTACCCTGGCCGCATTGGATATCTCGCCGGAGGAGGTGTCGCTCCAAAAGCGGCTGATGTCTTTATCCCAACGCATCGATGACGAAAATCTCTGGAATCTGAAATCCCAGGTCGAAACGATCCTCTCACAACTGGGCATTCATGACTATCATAAACAAATTGGTCAGCTTTCCGGGGGACAGCGCAAGCGGGTGGCGATGGCCTCAGCCCTGCTGACACCCTGTGATCTGCTGATTCTCGATGAGCCCACCAATCATCTCGACAATGATACTATTGCCTGGCTTGAAAACTATCTACTAAACCGTAGAGGGGCGCTGCTGATGGTCACCCATGACCGCTATTTTCTGGATCGGGTCGTAACCAAAACCATCGAACTCGATATGGGCAACCTTTATGAATACACCGGAAATTATTCCGACTTTTTAGAACAGAAAGCCAACCGTCGGGAAGCCCAAACCGCGATTGAAGAGAAACGTCAAAACCTCTATCGTCGCGAACTGGCCTGGATCCGCCGCGGTGCCCGAGCCCGCACCACCAAACAAAAAGCCAGAATTCAACGCTTTGAAGAAATCAAAGAACGGGCCACTGATCTTTCTGAGAACCAGATGGAAATCTCGGTCGGTTTTTCCCGTCTTGGTAAAAAGGTCATTGAAATCGAGCATTTGAGTAAATCTTTTGGTGCTGGAAAAATCATCGACGATTTTTCGATGATCCTGGGGCCCAGCGAACGGATTGGAATCATCGGGAAAAACGGTTATGGCAAATCCACCTTACTTAATTTGTTATCCGGAAAACTACAGCCCGATCGTGGCACCATCATTCTGGGCGACACCGTCAAACTCGGTTATTTTTCTCAGGAATCTGAAGATATGGATCTAAGTCTGCGGGCTATTGATTATATTCGGCAGAAAGCCGAAGTGATGGAAAATTCCCGGGGCGAAATTGTCACCGCAGCTCAGATGATGGAACTATTTCTTTTTGATAAAAACAGCCAATGGGTTTATATATCCGAGCTTTCCGGCGGCGAACGACGGCGGCTCTACCTGTTGGGGATCTTAATGATGGCTCCCAATGTGCTGCTTTTTGATGAACCTACCAATGATCTGGATATTGACACCCTGACCATTCTGGAAGCCTACCTGGACGAGTTTCAAGGATCAATGCTGACCGTTTCTCATGACCGTTATTTTCTTGATCGCACCTGCGAACAGATTTTTTCCTTTGACGGTCACGGTCATATTACTACCCAAACCGGCAATTATTCGGATTATATCAGTAAACATCCGCTAAGCGGACTGGGTAACCGGGAAGACGCCCCGAATCAAACGGTTAAAAAACCCGAACAGCCCCCGCTTGAAAAACCTAAAACCCGCAAGCCCGGTCTGACCTACAAGGAAAAACGGGAGCAGGAAACCCTCCTGCAGGATCTGGAAAGCAAAGATCAGCGGCTGGATTTTGTCACCCAGAAGCTGACGGAAATAACTAAGGACTACACCGTCCTGCAGGAACTGGCAGAAGAAAAAGCGATTCTGGAAGAAGAATTATTAGAAATCATGGATCGTCTGGAAACCCTTGAAAGTCTGGAAAAAGGGGAGTAATTTGATGGCCCTGGTTTGAAAATAACCGGTTTAATAATTAAATTTAATAAAATAGGAAGGTAACATATGAAAATTATCTCGTGGAACGTTAACGGCATTCGGGCGGTAGAAAAAAAAGGGTTTCTAACCTTTATTTTAGAAACCAATCCTGATATTCTTTGCATTCAGGAAACGAAAGCTCACGACCATCAGCTAGAAGACAATTTGCTTAACATCCCCGGCTATTTTGCCTATTTTCACTCCGGTGAAAAAAAAGGTTACAGCGGTACCGCGGTTTATTACAAAACAAAGCCGCTGGCCATCCGCACCGGTTTATCTGACGCTGCTTTTAACAACGAGGGCCGCACCATTATTATGGAATACCCGGATTTTATCCTTTATAATGTCTATTTCCCCAATGGCCAGAAAGATGAGCAGCGGCTTGCTTTCAAGATGGATTTCAACCGCTGTCTTCAAGATGATATAAAAGAACTCCTGGCCGCCGGCAAAAACGTCATCGTCTGTGGTGATATCAACATTGCCCATCGGGAAGTCGATTTGAAAAATCCCAAGGAAAATTCCAAGCGCTCTGGCTTCCTGCCCGAAGAACGAGCCTGGATTGATGATTTCCTTAGCATCGGCATGGTTGACAGTTGGCGGGTGCAACACCCCGAAACAATCAAATACAGCTGGTGGTCCTACCGCTTCAATGCCCGGGCCAACAACGCCGGATGGCGGATTGATTCTTTCTTTGTTTCTGAACGCTTCATGCCCCAGGTTGCGTGCACCGACATCTTAGACACGGTAATGGGCTCCGATCATTGCCCGATCGTTTTAACCCTAAAATGATAAAAAGCTCCCGATAACTCTAAACATAATGCTAACGCAGTACCGACAATTATTAATCTGATTGTACGCATCGGGGCGGACATGGCAGCGCCTGTCCGATCCCGCAGCGAACCACAGCTTAAAATTGGTCGGTACGGTAGCTCGCCGACAACCTAAAAAGCACCCGATGGGTGCTTTTTTTTGTTAAGCTTTCAGTTTTAACCGGGCGACGGCTTCTCTGGCCGTGTCCCATTCATTATAATAAAGCGTTTCATCTTTCATGATTTCCTGCTTTTCATGGCCTTTTCCAGCCAACACCAGTACATCTCCCGGCTGACATAGCGATGCCCCATAATAGACGCCTTCATGGCGGTGTTCCACAGTAGCGTATTGATCAGTTTTCTCACGGACGCCCGCAACCACAGCGCCGATGATGTCCATAGGATTTTCGCTGGCTGGATTGTCCGAAGTTACCACGACCATATCGGCATTTGCGCCGGCGATCCGGCCCATGATCGGCCGTTTTTCCTTGTCCCGATCGCCATTACAGCCAAAGACCAGGACAATCCGCCCCTTAAATATTTTTCGTACCGACTGGAGCAGTTTTTCCAGAGAATCCGGAGAGTGGGCATAATCGATAATGACATCAAAGGGGGCCTCAACTTCCAGAATTTCCATCCGGCCTTCTACTCCCGGCATTGTTGCCAGTGCTTTCCGGATCACTCCCATTGGCACCCCTTCCGCCACTGCGGCAATAATGGCGGCCATGGCGTTATAAACCATAAACTCACCGGGGATATTTAAAAATAATTGCTCTTCTGAATCTGGTGTAACGAGCGTAAATTTCGTTCCTTTGGGTCCAAAGATCAGGTCTCTGGCAAAATAATCATGAGCCGGATTTAAGCCGTAGGTGATCACCGGTAGTGCTGATTTTTCACCCAACAATTCACACAACTTACGGCCCCAGGTGTCATCGCCATTGATGATATTGGCTTTTTTTACCTGAAAAAAAAGTTTCGCTTTGGCCGCAAAATAATTCTCAAAGGTTTTATGATAATCTAAATGATCCTGGGTCAGATTGGTGAAAATGCCATAATCAAAATCGACTCCATTGACCCGATCGAGGGCCAGACCATGGGAAGAGACTTCCATAAATAAGTGAGAACAGCCCCGATCCTTCATTTCTTTAATAATCTCCTGAACTTCCAGGGATTCCGGGGTGGTTCGTCCCCGATTGTCAATTACCTGATCCCCGATCAGATTATTAATGGTCCCAATCAAACCACATTTTTTTCCCTGCGTTTCAAAAATATGTTTAAGCATATAGGTCAAGGAAGTTTTCCCATTGGTTCCGGTAATGCCAGTGACCACCATGGATTCCGAAGGTTTTTCATAAAAACAGCTCCCCAAGATTCCCAGGGCATAGCGGGAATCTTTTACTTTTATGTACACGATATCTGGTTGATAGTCAGTCAGATCGTCCTGGTGGACCACGGCACGAGCGCCCTGACTAATGGCATTGCCAATGTACTGATGGCCGTTTGTTACATAGCCGGGTATCGCTACAAACAGGCTATCTGCCACGGCTTCCCGGGAATTGTAGCAAATTTTTTTTATATCACAATCAGGCTGATTGTTTCTAATCTCAATTATTTTTAGTTCATTTAACAGTTGTTCCAGTTTCATTGCTTTTCCTCTCTTTTAAAAACTGATTTAAAACCCTTTTGTTATTATACCGTTTCCCAATTTATCTGTCTATATTTGTGTTTGACTGCTATTATTTTCTCTATTAAGATTCAATAAAAAAAGAGATACTTTTTTAGTATCTCCCGCGAAAATAAACGTCATTTTGAGCCCTGTGCATTTTTCACATTTTAAATGTATTTGCACAGGATGCCACCATACATTCCACCCCAAAATCATCCTTGGTAACTTTAGTTCCTGCTTCAATCACCGCCACCCGATGATCCCAGTTAAGGGAAAGAAACATTTCCAGCAGTCCCACATCCCCCTGGGTGATAATAAAATCCAATTTCAGAACCTGGCTTAAATGTCTGGCGCAGTGCGTCCAATTCTCCAGATTATAAGCACCGGAATCAATCATCATTAGGGTTTTATAATTCTTAAACATAATTTCCATAATCACTTCTGCCCGTTTAGGACCATACTTATTAATGGCATAATGATATTCTTCTTTTAAAGATTTTTTCCCCATCATCCACCCTTTGGTAATAAAATAGGTTTCCCCCCGGATGGATTTGAGTTTATCTTTATTGTGGAGCAGCATTTGAATGCAATCTTCAGCGCGTAACAAGGCCAGCCTGGCGTGGTCACTTTGCAATCCAATCAGTGCTTTTCCGCAGTTTCCGTAACCCAAAAGGATCATATCGTAGTCCTGATGGTTATCGATCTCTTTTTGTAGTTCTAAGTTTAGCACATCCGGGTTGTTATGAAGTTCTGCACTCATCCAAATGGTATCATAATTAATGTCGGTATTCTTCATCGCTAAGCTCATCTCATCCTGAATCATCCCACATGCAATTAATAAGATACTCTTTTTCATTCTATACCTCAGTTATTCATAACTAATCGAAGGAGGCAACTGCCTCCAACCCGGAATCATCACCCGTAAAGTACATAAGTCCCCATCCAATGGGGTGATCTTTTTCATCCAGTAACTTTTGTTCCACCACTAAAACCGGATCACCGTCCATGATATCAAGCACCTGACTGACTTCTCCTTTTGCGGCCATTGCTCGAATTTTGAGCTTTTTACTCATCGCAAAAATGGAGTTCTTTTTTGCTACCATCTCGGGAAATGTAGCATAACGAATCTCTTTTTCGACAATCGGAATACCCCGATAATAAGGAATATATTTGACATCAAAGGCCTTAACCACCCCATCGCTGACAAAGACCCGTTTCACCACAATGACGTGTTTATTTTCCGGAATTTCCAGATTGAAACCCACTTCATAACTGGGTTTCACCACATTTACTTCAATCAGCCGGATTTCCTCGCCTTTTTTTTCAGTTGTCATCATTTCGTCAAAATGAAGTGTATACGAATCCAGATTAGGCTCACAAACATAGTTGCCTTTACCCGGAATGGAGTAGATATAACCCTCATTGACAAGAACAGCTAGCCCTTTTCTGACTGTCATTCGACTGACATTAAACTCTTCGCAAAGAAGATTTTCTGATTGTATGGCATCACCCGGTTTTATTTCTTCACTGGTTATTCTATGTTTTATTGCATCAACTATTTTTAAATATTCGGGGGATCCCATTTTTCTACCACCTTGGTCTATTTATCATTATTTTTTTTGCCCGTTTTTTTCGATCATCCACAATTTGCATTTTTCGACACCGGTCATTACATCTTTGGTTGCAAAATCTGCGCCGACAATCTGTGCTGCTTTTTCATCAATGACGGCACCGCCGATAATCACGCGATAATTATCACGGATTCCCCGGTTGACCAATTCGCAAACAACCGCTCGCATTTCGTAAATGGTTTCTTGTTGCATCCCGCTCATTCCGATAATATCGGGCTTGGCGGTTTCAATGGCGGCGATGACCTGATAAAGGGAAGCATCGGTTCCTAAATCAATGAGTTCAAATCCCGCGGTTCTGGCAAATGACCCAAAAATATTTTTACCGATATCATGGCAATCCCCAGATACTGAAAAAAGTAGCAATCTGCCGATTTTATTTTTAGGCGTTACCTTCGTAACTTCCTTCAGCTCTTCCAGTTCCATCACTTCCTGAAAAATAATCCCGGCAAAAATTAAATCAGCGATAAAATAGTCACTGGTTTCATATAGCTTACCCACCCGCTCCATTCCGGTTTGCAGCCAATCAAAAATATCAATCGGTTTAAACCCTTTTCGAAGAGCAATTCGAACGAGCTCCAGGGTTCGATCTTCATATAATCCTTCAATGGATCTTACAATGCTATGTTTCATAATTTAAGTTTCACTCCCTCAAAGGTGTAGATTTAATATCACTGCCATGTTCGGTCGCCATGCCTTATCTTAATGATCACACCTGGAATTACAGATCTGCAATTTCTACAATTCTTTTAATTATAACCTAAATTGTTTTTTTTGATAATAGTATAATTAAAATAAATCTTATATTTTTACGATTTAAAGTTTAGCGGCCTTTGCTCTTCAAAATTGAAGTGCAAAAACCAATAAAAGCACCTGAACAAATGCCCAAAACAAACATTTTCAATCGTGGCGCTGTGGTCCGGTTCTTTTAGAAACCCTTTTTATGGCTTCGCTAATTTCTGCCGGGATCAAAAATTATTAGACGTTTTCCACCTTCAACATTTTCCGATTCTCTTGAAATCGTTTGTCGAAATTATACCATACTTATATCGACCTGTATATACAATTATCTACAAATCTACTGCTTTAGGATAAAAGCGGCTGTCTTTTTGATATAAAAAAAGGATAAAAAGCCGAGCTATTGCTCTTCTACTTATCCTTAATAATCTATTTATTTTTAGGTTGTACCGACATTCCTATCGGAGTTACACCCAACCCTGACAGATTTTTACACCTTCAGCGGCATTAGTCGTAAACTGGTCAGCACCTACATACTCACAGGATTCTTTCGTGACCGGATTTCCGCCAATAATCACTTTAACATTAACACCCGCTGCTTTTAGTGCATCCACGGTTTCTTTCATGGAGTCAATGGCCAATGTTAAGACCCCGCTCATTCCGATGATTGCCGGTTTGCAGTCTTTGGCTTTTTCAACAAAGATCTCTGGTGCCACATCGATTCCCAAATCAATCACTTCAAAACCAGCCGCTTCAGACATACTTTTAAAAATATTTTTCCCGATATCATGTAAATCGCCATGAACTGTTCCGACAATGATGGTGCCCGCTACAGCCGAATCTTCACTTCCTAGAACGGGCTTTAAAACATTGATTGCTTCGGTTAATAATTCTCCGGCAAAGATCAGATCGCCGACAAAATATTCACCTTTTTCAAAAAGATCGCCTACAATTGCCATACCACCTTGACAAGCCGCAACTGCTTCTTGTGCTTCAGCTTCTGAAGGATTTGTCGCTACGAAATCACTTAATAATTCCATTACATCTTCTTCTTCTAAATCTCCAACTGCCTGCGTTAAAACCTTTAAATCCAGCATTTTAATACCCTTCCTTTGAAAAAAAATCATCTCATAAAAAACTTGTGTGACATGTGTGTACATGTTCGTATTCATATGATACACCTTAACGGACTCATTGTCAAGTAAACGCTATCAATTTATTGTTGTTTTATTTAAGTGCCGACCAAACCTTATCCATCCTAAACCTTAACTTCTCGACACATCGATTGTACTAATTTAACCTCGTCTAACACTTTTTTTATTTCTGAGATGGTCTTTTAATTCTCTCGGCGTGTTTAGATTACAAAACATTTCCCATTCCGGGCTGTAAAGCCGCCCCATTGACTCATCGATATAATATAGCTTTTCCTTTTCAAAACATTTGTAGATGCTCTTTCTTCCGGTGTCTAAAAATGTTTTTATTGACGGTAGTAAATCCACCTTATAAAAGGCATTAAACGGTTCAATCCATTCTTCAAAACGCGTCACACAACCCGAGATGTCTGGATTTTCGGCAATTATTTTTTTCATATAGGATACATAATCACTGTTGTAAAATGGCATATCACAAGCCGTGACATAAAGATATTCAGACTTTGACTGTAACAGCGCTGTATAAATTCCTACTAACGACGCCGATAATTCCAGTGCATCGGGATAGACACCCCTTAAACCTTTAATACCCGGAATATCGTCCTGGGTACAGCCAATCACAATGATATCCTCAAAGTCCGCAGACAGTTGATTGACAATCAGTTGTAAGATATTTTCCCCGCCCACACGCAATTTTTTCTTATCATATCCCATTCGCCGGCTGAGTCCGCCAGCAAGGATTGCTGCAGTTTTTATTCGTTCCACGACCATCCTCCTGTGCAAATTGGCACCCTGTCATCTTATTGAATCTTTTGATTCCTGCCGCGAAAATTAATAACCTAAAAAAGGGGAGCTTTCGCACCCCTTCAGTATTGCAAAAATTTTAGCTTTATTTAATACTTTTTCTATTTTGTGATTCGAACTTTTGACACTTTCAATGGTGGAATTTTCGCAATGGGATCGACCGCACCACCAGTTAAGCAGTTTGCTCCACCATCACCATAATGGAAAGGCATAAATAGATTGTTCTCCATGATCCCATCATTAAAACGCGTTTTGGCAGAAACACTTCCCCGAGGTGAGGTAACATGAATCATATCACCTTCTGCAATTCCATATTCCAAAGCTTTTGCCGGATTGATTTCAACAAATGCATCGCCTGCAATCGCTTCAATTCCTGGTGTTCGTTTTGTCATGGTTCTTGTGTGGTAGTGTTCAAGAATTCGGCCCGTCATTAATATCAATGGGTATTCGTCATCAGCCTGATCTTCTGGCGGGATATAATCAGCAATCATAAACGCACCCAGTCCTCTTGTGAATTTTCCGGCATGAAGGAATTTTGCACCTTCAGAATCCTTACTCAAACACGGCCATTGAATACGATCACCATTACTTAGGCGTTCATGCGATACTCCGGTATAACTTGGGGTTACTGACGCAATTTCTTCCATAATTTCTGAAGCACTGCTAAAATCAAAGCCCTTAGCACCCATTTCTTTTGCTATCATCCCAATAATTTCCCAGTCATTTTTAGCAACGCCCGGGGCATCAACGGCCTTTCTCAACAACTGAATACGTCGCTCTGTATTTGTAAATGTTCCATCTTTTTCAGCATAAACATGGGCTGGTAAGACAACATCCGCATATTCAGTGGTCTCAGTCAGGAAAATATCCTGAACGACGATGAAATTGGCATTTTCCAGAGATTCCTTGACATGATTGGTGTTGGGATCTGAAACCATCGGATTTTCACCCATAACATATAAAAACTTAATCGTTTTATCCCCTACGCCGTCAATAATTTCGGTCAAGGTTTTGCCTGTGTTTTGCGGCAGTTTTGCGTCCCAGGCCTTTTCAAACTTTTCAACCGCTTCAGGGTTTGCTGTTTTTTGATAACCTGGCAAATCACCTGGCAGGGCTCCCATATCACAAGCTCCCTGAACATTGTTCTGACCGCGAAGCGGATTTACGCCGCAACCTTCGCGACCAATTTTTCCGGTCAGCATAGCCAGATTGGCAGTCGACATAACCCCGTCCGTGCCGGTACTAAACTGCGTAACACCCATGGAATAAAAAATTCCACCACGATCCTTTGTTGCATAAAGAACGCCTGCTTTTCGCATTTCCTCTGGATCAACGCCACATATTTCAGCGCATTTTTCGACCGTGAGCGTATCCATAAATTCTAAAAATGCCTCAAAACCTTCAGTTCGTTCATTAATAAAGGTTTTATCTTCAAGACCGGCATCCAAAATGGCCCGCATCAGTCCATTAAATAAGGCAACATTTGTTCCTGGTTTGATCTGTAAATAAACATCGGCATAATTCGCCAGTTCAATCTTTCGTGGTTCAGCAACAATCAAAGCTGCTCCCTGAGCTTTTCGTTGTTTTATTTTTGCACCGATAACAGGGTGTGTCTCGGTTGTATTTGAACCTGAGACAAGTATCACGTCCATAACGTCGATTTCTTCGATACTGTTGGTCATGGCACCACTACCAAAGGACTTAGCCAAGCCAGCAACTGTGGAAGCATGACACAAGCGGGCACAATGATCGACGTTATTTGACTCTCCTACCGTTCTGATAAACTTCTGGAAAACATAATTATCTTCATTGGTGCAACGTGCCGATGACAATCCGGCCACTGCCTGTGGACCTTCTTGCTTCGCTTCTTTAAGCTTTTGAGCTACTAATGAAATTGCCTCTTCCCAGCTTGCTTCTTGCAAAACGCCATCTTTTCGAATCAACGGCGTTGTCAATCGATCGGGACTGCTAACAAAATCATAAGCAAAACGACCTTTTACACAGAGCAAATTATCGTTTACATTTCCCTCGGTGCTGAATACATCGGTAATTTTATTATCAACTACTTTTAAATTCAAGGTACATCCGACACCACAATAGGGACAGACTGTTTGAACATGTTTGGTGTAGCCAAACGGCTTAAACTTTTTAGGTGCCAGCGCCCCGGTTGGACAGACAGCAATGCAATTTCCACAACTGACACAATCGGTATTACCTCTTGGCAAGTCACCGAATGTTTTAATAATATTATCCTTTTCAGGATCGAATCCCGCTAAAATATGACTGCATTGTAAATGATCACATGCTTTTATACAGCGGCCACATAGGACGCACTTACCTGGATCATAAAAATAAAACGGATTAGAATCATCAATTTGTCGATCGGCATACCCTTCTGTTCCCACCGCCTTGTATGTATCAAAGTCGATTAAATTTGCATTGTTTTCCACAAAGAAACATGTCTCATATTTATAACAAGCCATGCAATCAAATTTATGATCGACCATCAATGCTTTTAGTGCCTGACGTCGCTCGTTTCTTACTACAAATGTGTCGGTATAAACCACCATACCTTCAGCAACTGGAGTTGAACAGGCTTTTTCTAATTCCTTTGAACCGACTACCTCAACCAAACACATCCGACAGGTTCCATCCGGACTGAAATCTTTAAAACTACACAGGGTTGGAATTTCAATGCCAATGGAACTCGCTGCTTTTAAAATTGTTGTTCCAAGTTCGGCACTGATCGCCTTCCCATCAATTGTTAAATTAACCATTTTTTTTCCCCTTTCTTTGAGTAATTCCAATTATATTCGAAAAGGAGTCATTTGTCATTGATACTTTTTTAACATCTTGTTTTTTTTACATTTAGTATTTTGTCAGTCGCTGTCATGCTGACACTGCCGAATACCCTTGTTATTCACTATTTCAAGCAGATTCGACGGCGCTTTGTACCGCTCTTTACATAACTAAATTATTCTACTATTTTTTCTTTTCGGCTTTTTTAATAATTTGACGATACTTTATTGTACTTAATCTGAGAAAACCGGTTCTTTAAGTTTCTTAATCTAAAAAAGAACAAAAAAGGTCAACTGCACTCAACCCTTTTTGTTCAATTTTTAACGACTATTTTTTTTAATTTGGCCTTATTTATCTGTTCTTCTGCCAGAATCCCCGATATTTTAAAATCCGGGTCGTATTTAGAATGGTTAAAATCGCAGCACCTACATCGGCAAAAATAGCCAGATACATTTCACCCATGCCAAAGAAGGTCAGCGTAAGCACGGTGATTTTAATGCCAAGTGCCATCACAATATTCTGAATCATAATCCGTCTGGTGTATTTGGCAATATCCACTGCTTTGGTAATGTCCATCGGATCATCCTTCATCAGAATGATATCCGCAGCTTCAATGGCGGCATCGGAGCCCAAAGCTCCCATTGCGATACCGGCGTCAGCCATGGCCAGAACCGGTGCATCATTCATACCGTCACCCACGAAAATGGTTTTACCATCCTTGTTTTCGACCTTTATTTTTTCAAATGCGGCCACCTTGTCCTGAGGCAAACAATCGCCGATCACCTCGTCCAGCATCAGTTTTTTCCCAACCTGGTTGGCAACGCCAGCATTGTCGCCACTGAGCATCACTGTTTTTTTTACGCCAAGTCGTTTTAACCCCTGTAAAGCCGATAAGGCATTATCCTTGATCTGATCCCCTAATACGAGGTAACCGGCCAGTTTGCCATTAATGGCGATATAGACAAGGGTTCCCTCTTCATCGCTGTCGGCAATCTCAATCTGATGATCTCGCAGCAGATTTCTGTTTCCAGCCAGGATCACCTGATCATCTACCTGCACCTGGGTTCCTTTTCCGGGAATTTCAGCGTAATTTTTTAACCGGGTTTCATCGACATCCTGCTGGGCATAAGCCGTGATGGCCTTGCCGATGGGATGGTTGGAATAGTGTTCCCCGGCTGCAGCAGCCACCAACAGCTCAGTTTTTGTAAATCCTGTCGCTAACACGGTTTTGATCACCTTGAATTCGCCCTGAGTCAGGGTTCCGGTTTTGTCAAACACAAACACATTACTCTGATAAAGAACATCCAGATAATTTCCACCTTTTATCAAAACGCCTTCCTTGGATGCCCGGCCAATGCCCCCGAAATAACTGATCGGTATCGATAACACCAGGGCACAGGGGCAAGAGACCACCAGAAAGATCAGACTCTGATAGAACCAGGTTTCCCATGACGCTCCGGGAATAATAAGTGGCGGAATGATAGCCATGGCAACGGCTGAAAAAACCACAATGGGGGTATAGTAACGTGAGAAGCGGGTAATGAATTTTTCAGTCTTACCTTTTTTATCGCTGGCTTCTTCAATCAGCTGCATAATTTTCATGGCGGTGGAATTTTCATAGTCTTTGGTAACCAGAACTTTTAGCACCGCATTGCCGTTAATCATTCCACTAAGAATCTCATCACCCTTTTTTACTTTGCGGGGGTAGGATTCGCCGGTGAGGGGGGAGGTATCCAAATGAGAAACCCCTTGCATAATGATTCCATCGGCAGGGATTTTTTCACCCGGCTTGATTACCAGAACATCCCCCACCTTGACTTGTTTCGCATCAATGACAACCTCACCCTCGGGTCCAACCCGATTGGCAGTGACGGCATTAAAGCTAATCGTTTCGGCGATGGACCGCCGGGCATTATCCACGGCCCGATCCTGAAAAAATTCACCAATACCGAAAAAGATCATAACGCCAGCGGCTTCCGGCCACTCGGTTAAGACCAGAGCCCCAAATGTGGCAATGGTCATCAGAAAGTTTTCATCAAAAATCTGACCATGTCCGATATTTCTAAAAGCCAGCAAAATAACCCGATAACCAGCCAGCAAGTAGGCACCCAGAAAAACGCCAATACTGACCATTTCCAGATCGGCCGGGAGAAACGCCTGCAGTACAAAACCTAACAGAAATAATCCAATCGCAGTGGTGAGTTCATACTTCTGCCGTTTATCCATATCTCCCAGAGCCCCTGTATGCGAATGTCCCAAAGACTGGGATTCTTCCGCCTGATGGTGACCATGACGGTGTCCATGGTCATCTCCATCACAGCTACAGGGCTCGGGCACTACCAGCGGTTTCCGATTTTGGGAAACCACCACATGCGGTTCCAGGGAGTGGACCAGTTTCACAACAGCATCATAAGTTTCTTCCCGTGCGAACCCTTCATCCTCCTCTATAACCAATGATCCCGTCGCCAGAGATATACTCGCTTCCCTGACATTTGGCATTTTGCCAACCAGCTTTTCAATTTTTCCTGCACAATTCGCACAGTTGAGTCCTTCTAAAAATACTTTCACGCTGCTAACCTCTTTTCAATATACCTAGTGATGACTTAAATGGGTAATTGTTAATAACACAATCACTTCCACATGGGCGTCATCCAGGTGATAAAATTTCATTTGCCCGTCTTTTCTATAACTGATGATCCGTTTATCTTTTAAGATCCGCAATTGATGCGATACCGCTGTCCGACTGACATCCACCAGGCTGACAATATCATTCACACACAACTCGCCATTTTCAAACAGCGCGCTCACAATTTTTATCCGGGTGGGATCGCCCAGCACCTTAAAAAATTCGGCAACCTCAAACAAGGTTTCTTCGGTATGATCGTTTTTCAAAACTTTATCCATCTTTTCTCCTTAATATGTGAACACTTGCTCACTTATTGACACTATAGTAGCATATTTTTTTTCTGCAATCAAGCACTATTTTCAACTTTTAAATTGTTGACAATTGTCAAAAATAATGATAATTTGAACACATATAATATTTTAGAGGATTTTAGTTCAAAGGATAAAGGTCGATATAAATGAGTGATGCCAAACGATTATTGGATCAACGATTGATTCGTATTGAAAAAGCAATTAAACTGGAAAAACCAGACCGGGTCCCCATTTTTGCCTTAAACGGCCCCGAGGTGGCGGTGGATTATTGTGGTCGTCATCTCAAATCGGCCACCTGGAACCTGGAAATTGTTAGAGAATGTCTGCCTATTTACTACCAGGATATGAAGGTAGATGCGGCTTCTTCAACTTTCTTACGTTGCCCGGGGATGTATACAACCATTGGTTCCCAGAATTTCGTTCCGAACAAAGACGGGTTTATGCAACATCCCGAGGTCTGTGGTATGCTGGCCAGCGAATACCACGAACTGATTAAGGATCCCTTCAAGACCCTGGTGGATAAGGTCCTCCCCCGGCAATATAAAGCCTTTGATCAGCCCGGCGGGTTGGGTGGACTCAATCTAGCTAAAGGTGCCCTTAGTTATATGCGCCACACAAAACTCCTCCGGGAAATTGATGCTCACTGCAGTACCACGGTGGGAGTCTCAATTATTACGGACAATATGATCGAAGCACCTTTTGATTTTCTGGCAGACCAGCTTCGCAGTTTTATGGGGATCTCAGTGGATATGCATCGTTGTCCCGAACTGGTGGAGCAAGCCTGCGAAGCCCTGTACCCGCTGATACTTCGTTGGGGGGTCACTGGCTATTCCGGACCGCCAAAAAAAATCCCGGCTATCTTCATGCCTTTGCATATGCCTTCATTTTTAAATCCCAAGCAGTTTGAGCGTTTTTACTGGCCCAGCTTCTCCCGTCTGGTCAATACCCTTACTGGCATGGGCTATACAGTAATCTTGTTTATTGAAGGAAACTGGTCAAAATTGTATGACTATCTGGGGAGCTTAAACCCGGGTGTGGTGGGAATTTTTGAATATGGCGAAATGAAGACCATTAAAGAAAAGGTGGGTAAGACCATGTGCATCATGGGCAACTACCCTATTGAAGCCTTGAAATCCCAGTCTACCGAAGCGTGCCTTGACATTGCGAAAAAGATGCTCGACGATGGGGCTCCCGGAGGCGGTTATATTTTTACCACTGGTAAATCAATTCTCCGTGGAAAGGGATTAGATCTGGAAAAACTCCAGGCAGTTCATCAATATGTAATCGATCACGGAAGCTATTAAGAGAGGTATCATATGGAAACCATCAAATCTGACTATCTGGACTATTTCGAAACCTATGCGGCCCGACATCCGGAAATAACAACAGAAGATGCTGCGATTATGGCTGATCCCTGGGATGTCAATGAGGATATGCTATTGGGTTATGTGTTGTCTTTGTTGATTTAATAAAGCATCTGGCCGTTTAATTATAGCGCAAAAAAGCAGCGATGGATGTCCATCGCTGCTTTTTTGGTGTTGTAATAAAATGATCTCAAGACAATCAAAAGGATCGCACTAATTCAATTTCCTTTTGATAATCCCCGGTATCCTCCTGAGGCGTTTCCAGAAAAAAAGGTAAATCTTTCAGTTGGGGATGGGTTACAATCCGCTTAAACGTATCAATCCCCAGGGTCCCAAAACCGATTTTTTCATGGCGGTCCTTATTGCTGCCAAAGGGCATCATGCTATCATTTAAATGGATACACTTCAAATAATTAAGGCCAATGATCCGATCAAAGGCTTCGAGCACGCCATCCAGATTTCCCACCAGATCATAGCCACCGGAATAAACATGGCAGGTATCCAGACAAACTCCGATCTTATTGGTTAAGGCCACCTGATCAATGATCATTTTTAATTCTTCAAAGCGACTGCCAATTTCAGTCCCTTTTCCTGACATGGTTTCTAAAAGCACCGTGGCTTTCTGCTCTGGCCACATTTCCTCATTAAGAATTTTAGTAATCCAGGCAATCCCCGCCGCAACCCCTTGGCTAGTGTGGCTACCAGGGTGAAAATTATAGAGTTCACAGGGCAGTTCTTCCAAACGCATCAGGTCTTCTTTAAAAACCATCCGAGCAAATTCTCGGGTTTCTTGTTTAGCCGAACACATATTAAGCGTATAGGGTGCATGGGCCAGTAAAGGGCCAAACCCATGATTATCCATTATCTGCCGAAGTCCGGCCACATCATCGGAGTCAAGGGCCTTGGCCTTTCCACCCCGGGGGTTTCGGGTAAAGAACTGAAAGGTATTGGCCTCAATTTTCACGGCTTCTTCACCCGCTTTTTTAAATCCACCTGCAATAGACAGGTGGGGTCCAATCATTAACATTTTTTGTCTCCTTATAATTTTATTGCCATTTAATATCTTTTTATGAATCAAATTTTCTCATTTATTTTTCGTGATTCCCAAAATTCTACATTTCTTATAATTAACTTGATTATTCTATCTTAATATTGTAAAATACCCTTGAACTCATTAACTCTAAATTTAATTTTGAAAGGAACAAAAGATGAATGATTTTCTAAAAATGTCCAAAACATTGGGGATTATTGTTGCCCTTCTGATGATCGTCCTCGGCGGCCTGATCTTTTTTGCACCGATGTTCGCAGCCCAAATGATTATGTGGTTTTTTATTGCCGGTCTGCTTATTTTCGGTATTTTTCACATCATTGTATTTGCCAAAAGTACGATTAAAAATGGCTGGAGTCTGACCTCGGGTATCATGGCCGTATTGCTGGGGGTTCTGCTGATTTTCTCAGACCCATTATCCCGGGCCAGTACACTCGCGTTTATGCTTGCCTTTATTGCTTTATCCACCGGAATGAATCAGATCGCTGCCTCTTCCGTAATGAAAAAGCAAGGTGCCACTGGAACTGGCTGGTTACTGGCTTCAGGAATCATTAACATTTTCTTATCCATTTTCCTGATTTTCAACCCCTTTGTTATGCTTCTGGGCTTTGGCATCATCGCCGGGGTTTATCTCATCGTTGGAGGAATCGCCCTCTTTGCCGAAAGCATGTCTACCCATATTTTATAAATTTAAGGATGTCTACATGTAGACATCCTTATTTTTTTACCCTAGAGCAACATCTAAAATCATCATTAAGGTAAAACCGAACATGACACCGATGGTGGCAATATCCCCTTCGTGGCCCAACCTGGCTTCGGGAATCAGTTCTTCCGCCACAACATAAATCATGGCACCAGCTGCAAAAGCGAGCGCAAAAGGCAGCATCGGCGCAACCAGGACCACTGCCGCAGCACCAATCACCGCTGCAATAGGCTCCACCATCCCTGAAAACTGACCCATTAAAAAGGCTTTTCTTCGGCTCATATTCTCACGCCTTAAGGGAATCGATACTGCTGCTCCTTCAGGAAAATTCTGAAGACCAATCCCCACTGCCAGCGACACGGCACCGGCCAGGGTCATCGCCGATGAACCGGAAGCCAAACCGCCAAAGGCGACCCCCACTGCCAAACCTTCAGGAATATTATGAAAGGTGATGGCTAAAACCAATAGCACACTCCGTTGCCAGGAGGTTTTGATACCCTCCCGGTGATTCGTACCTGGATGGACGTGAGGTAAGATCTTATCCACAATCCACAGAAAAAATCCGCCACTCAGGAAACCTAATGACACCATCACATATGCCGGCATTTGGCCGCCCTCGGCCATCTCAATGGCCGGTGCCAGCAACGACCAGAAACTGGCAGCGATCATAACGCCAGCCGCAAAACCAAGCATAGCATTTAACACCTTGATATTAATTTCTTTAAAAAAGAATACCAGAGATGCCCCCAGGGCAGTTACAAACCAGGTAAACAACCCGGCAAATAATGCCAGTAAAACTGGCGGATACGCCAATAAAAATTCCATTTACTTTCCTCACTTCCTTTCGACTTTGATAGATAATTTTAATCATTCTTATTTATTTATCAGTATACTATAAATAGGCATGAAAAATCCATTCTTTTTAATACCCTTCATCTTGAAGTTTCTTGCTGATTTTACAAATAAACCTTGTTTATTTCAGCTTGCGCTTTTATAATTAATTTATCAGCTCAATGTGGCTGAAATAACGCAAAAGAAGGTAATACCATGAAGAAAAGCGAATTAATTACAGTCTTTAACACGGTACAGGAAAAATTTGAAGATGCCGTTACCGAAGAATTTTTTCTTCAACGTCTGCAACCTTATGCGGATGAAGATGGCTTTGTCGATTACCACAAATTAGCTATGTTCGCCCATAATGAGTCCCTTGCCTCGGCAAAAGGATTCTTTTTCGAAATACTTTCTGAGATTCTAGTGGATGAAGACGATGTCGTTCTTGAAGAAGACCTTGGCGAAACCACCGTTGAATCCCCTGAACCAACCCCTGAATAAGAGCCAGGTGCTCCTCTTTTGACGCTCTCTTCCCTCACTATATTAGCGATTATGTCTTAAAAGGCCGGACAGAAATTTTTTCTGTCCGGCCTTTTTTAAAACAAGAATCGCGATGGTGGGAATCGACCGCGTTATAATGAATTCTGCTAATCAGACTAATTAAAAAAGGTTCTTGCTAGTAATTGTACCTGGTTAAGACCGAGTTTACCTGTCCCAGCAAAATGGTATAAATTTCATCAAACAGATACCTAGCTGTTGTTCTTCGTAATTATCTGTTTATGTGATTATCCCGCTCTTTCCAGGGTAAACAAAAGAGTAGAAATATTAGGATTTGGTTGTCGCTTCGAGCGACACAGCAGGACCTCACTAATTTCTAATATTCTAGTCGAATTAAACGAAAGGATGGGTTAGTCAAATGAAAAAAAGCAAGTGCTTACTGATGTTTTTTGTAGTGCTGGCGATATTCATGCTCGCAGGCTGTGGCAATAATGATGCTGCTAAAACCGATGAAAGCCAAACAAACGGAGAAGAAACAACTACCTTGAATGAAGCTCTCAGTGGTGCGGAACTCCTGAAAAGTTTGAATTTCACTTATCCGGATTCCCTTAAAATAACTACTAAAACTACCGTTACTGACAGCCTAGATACCTCCTCTACCACCTATACCAAAGGAGATAACTACCGGATGGAAATGGAATTACCAGAAGTCGGCAATCAGATTACCATCTATAATGCCGCTCAAGGGATAACCTACCAGTATACCGAAGGCCAAACCACCGGGTTCTCTTTCAAGGATCAGGAGATGACCTCCGATTTAGGAAATTTAAACATGGATGAAGGAATTACCAGTATTGATGAACTTACCGATGTTTTTCCTGACAACATGATCGCCCGGGTAGAAACCCTGGATGGCGAGAAAGTGATCTATATCGAAACCACCGAAAATGACGGTCAGAATGGCACGATCGATATGCGCATGTGGTTTTCCACCCACTTTGGAGTACCGTTGAAAACTGAGATTATTAGCAATGGCACTGTCACCATGAGTTCTGTAGTTACCGACATTTCGGCCGATAATATTTCAGACAGCCAGTTTACCCCACCAGCGGATGTTGTGTTTACCGATTTTTCATCCATGAATATGGATGATCTGACAAATATCCCCAGCCCATGATTTAAGTGAAGTTGATCTTACCTCATTTATCCCTTACAATACCTGATTAAAATCCCCAGCTCCCACTGGGGATTTTGGTTTTCTATAATATTTTTTTGCTGACGCAACTTGCTGCCTTGCAATACGCTGGCGTACACTCTTGGAACACATATGCTATAATTAAATCATATCACCTGAAGCAGATTCATTGGAAACGATTATATGGGAGGCTCTAATGGTAACATACCCTAAAGACTGGAAGCAAAAGCTGAATCAGATCATCAACGGCATTGATACACCCCTGGGCCGTGCCTTTGATATCGCCTTGATCGGCTCCATTTCGATCAGTTGTTTTTTAATTATCATTGACAGTGTCGCACCCATCCACGTTGTTATGGGGACTGTCATTTCACTGTTGCTGAATTTTTTTCTGCTTATTTTTACCCTTGAATATGTCCTGCGACTGATTGTAACACCAAAAAAACGGGACTATCTTTTAAGTTTTTATGGCATTGTGGATTTTATTGCCATTGCGCCTATTTATCTCAGTTTTTTTGTTTCGTTTGGCAGTTTTCTCCCTATTGTTCGCATCCTTCGTCTATTTAGACTCTTTAGCGTCTTTAAAATGGGTCGCTATGTTGATGAATCGGGTGCCTTGTTAAAAGCTCTTCGTGCCAGCAAAACAAAGATTAGCGTCTTTCTCTTTACCCTTTTGTTTATTGTCATTATTGTAGGAGCATTGATGTATATCATCGAAGGCCCTGAGCATGGCTTTGTCAGCATTCCTGAATCCATGTATTGGGCCATTGTAACCATCTCAACCGTTGGGTACGGGGATATTTCTCCTCAAACCGAGATGGGCAAATTTCTTGCCAGTGCCCTGATGCTGGTGGGTTATGGCATCATCGCTGTACCCACCGGTATTATTACCAGTGAGCTTTCTAATGCTTCAAACAAGAAAGAACCTCTGACAGATCAAAAATGTCCAATCTGCGGCAATTCAAAACATGCCAAGGATTCCCAGTACTGCAATCAATGTGGTAAAAAGCTGACTTAATTAGAATCGATTATGACAATCGGTTAAATTTAGATTATAACTAAATAAAAGCCATTTGCATACATTCAAAAAGTTCGGAAGCTATCTAATTTGCGGGAAATCCGCGGGAAAAATCATGTCTTATTGATCTTATTTTAGTCATTCTTAGCAATCGTATAAAGTGATTGTATATCCTCACCAATATGGATATAATAATATTAACCGATGGAAAGGAGATGTTTCAAATGTCACCATTGGCAAAAGAACTGGAAATTAATTTAATTGAACAGGAAAAACACTTATTCAAAGAACTTGATATAAGTATTGATCAAATGGAACAAGGACAGGCCATTTCTTTGAATGAATCAATCGCACGGATCAGGGAAAAACTGAAAATCCATGAAGTATAGGATATTACAAACGCCTGAAGCCGAAAATGATATTTTACAATTGGCAGACTATATGGTTAACACGCTAAAAAAACATAAAGCTGCAATGATTTTTTGAACCGATATTATCAAATGACGGAGCGTCTGGAAACCTTCCCCTTTGGCTATCGAGGAATCAGTTTTGAATATAGAGGTTATGAAATCAGGCTAAAACCTTATGATTCTTATCATATTTTCTTTATCGTTGATACCAATAAACGGACGGTGACTAAATAATTAAAACTCATAATGTGTCCACATGCTGACAATCACAACCTTTTGCTCTTCATCCACCTTATAGACCAGCCGATGCTGCCGATTAATTCGCCGAGAATAAAGATGTCTATACTCACCACTTAATTTTTCATAGGATGGTGGGTTTTGGTAGGGGTTGCTCTCTAAAACCCTCAGCAACTGTTCGACTTTCTTCTTGATCGCAGGCTCTTCTTTAATTTTGTCTTTATCTTTTTTTGCTGTTTTTGAAATCATTATCTTGTAACTCGCTACCACTCAAAATCCTCACAATCCTCGACTGTCAACTTAATCCCTTCATCCAAACGCCCTTTCATGCCCGGAACACTAAGCAAATAGAGTGTTTCCTGCATACTGTTATAGTCTTCTTCGCTCAGAATAATAGCATTCCCGTTTTTCGTATTGACGTTGATCACATCATTATACTCAACAGCCGCATTTAAATACTCAAACAAATTCTTACGTAAATTTGTAGCGTTGATCGTTGTCATCTCTCCTCACCCCCGATTTTATGTACATTATAACGTACATATATCAGGAAGTCAATCAAAATTCAATATAAAATGTTACAAAAACAGGGCAGTCAAAAGACTTAACTCTTAATCCCCCTATTAAACCTAATACCGGTTCTTATTAATGTGTTCCTGATATACCGACATCATCTGCTGATATTTGTAGACAGTGTAAAAATGATTGCGGGAAACGTGCGTGAATTCTTAAAAAAGAGTAAAATAAAAAGCCTCCGAAAGAGGCTTCAATACTTAATAAATGGTGATCCCGAATGGACTTGAACCATCGACCCCTACCATGTCAAGGTAGTGCTCTGCCAGCTGAGCTACGAGATCACTTTTGCTGCTTGATCATTTTACATGAATCTTTTCAAAAAGTAAAGCCTTTTTTAAAAAGTTGTTTCCGCAGTGAGGTTAAAGTAATTTCGTTTGATATAAAATTCATTGTAGCTGATGGGCATATTGTCTTCCATCGAAATAATATTCTGAGATACTAAAAAGCAACAGTCGTCATGATCAATCTGCAGATTTTCTCTTACTTCCAGCGGCGGATGGACGATATCGATGTTTAAAATCTTCTTATGCTGAAACTGGAGCTTTCCCTTTTCCATAAAACCATGAAAATTGGCAAAATTAATAACGTCTTCAACAATTGGATTCCCTTTCTGATAAGGCAAAAAGATGGTTGAATACTGAATCGTTTCATTTTTTATTTTTACTGCCTTTTGAATTTTAATAACCTTTTCAAACGAGCCGATTTTAAGCTCCCGCATCAGTTTACGGCCGGGGGTGATAACCCCCACGCTCACCAGCTTGACCTCTTCGACTTCCCCTTTTAAGCTATCAATTTCGTCAAAATAAAACTGGTACTGATTGGCCGTTGGTTCACACACATAGTTGCCTTTACCAGGGATGGTGTAAATATATTTTTCGTTGACCAGCAACGCCAGACTTTTACGCAAAGTAGTCCGACTGACATCAAACTGCTCAGACATCTCATTTTCAGATGGCAGCAAATCTCCAGGTTTCAGGATGCCTTTTTCAATTTTCCCTTTGATGTCATTAACGATATCAAGATACAGAATTTTTCTCATTGCCCATCACCATTCATTTCAAAAGCCATTGCTTGCAGATGTTTACTCCTTCGATGGCATCGCTGGAGTAATCGTCGGCGCCTACATATTTCGCATAGTCCGTTCCTGCCAATGCCCCTCCCAGAATAATTTTCACTTCATCACGAAGCCCCTGGGCAACAATTTCGTCAATGACTTCTTTGATGTTCTCCACCACCGAGGTAAGAATCCCACTGATTCCCAGAATGGCTGGTTTTTCTTTTTTAATGACTGCGATAAACCGTTCAGTGGAGACATCTGTCCCTATATCAATAACCTCAAACCCCTCGGCCCGTAACATACTGATAAAAATGTTCTTGCCGACATCATGGATATCGTCAAAAACCGTTCCCACTACAATTTTCCCCAGGCTTTTGCCATCGATTAATTGGGTGCTGTCCATGCCCATCATACTGAGCAAGTTAGACACTAACTCACCAGCCATAATCAGGTCGGCAATATAATATTCCCCTTCTTCGTAACGGACTGCCACCCGTTGCAGGGCAAAATTCAACTGAGTTGCAATGTCTTTCTTGTCTTTTCCGATTTCAAGCTCGGCTGCCACCAATGTGATTGCCCGTTTTTCGTCAATTGCCTCAACTGCAGCAATAATTTTTGTCTCCATCTATTTCACCTGCTCGTTTAAAACTAATATTTTTAGTCATTTGCCCGGTCTTTTAACCAGATCAGGTATGTTTGTCTATTCTTTTATTTTATCACTTAATTGGTCTTTTGTCTTTACCTGCAAAAGATATTTTTTAATGGCTTTTTAATGCTTTCAAGTGTATAATCAGGACGAAAACATTTACATTTTTAATTCGAATTTAGAAATAGAGGTCGAGATGAACAGTTATACAAAAACACAACTCCAAGAAAATCAAAAATATCTGGAACTCCTTTCCCAAAGCTTTCCCAACATAACCAGCGCCGTGGGTGAGGTGGTCAATTTAAAAGCGATTCTAAATCTCCCTAAAGGAACCGAGCATTTTCTAACCGATATTCACGGTGAACATGAAGCCTTTAACCATGTGATGCAAAATGCTTCTGGTGCCATCAAACGCAAGGTCCACCAGGAACTGGGGAACACCATAGCCTTTGAAGAATTGGAAGAATTATCCACCCTTATTTATTATCCTGAAGAAAAAATTGATCTGATTAAGAAGGAACGAAGCCGGGAATCCCTGGATAACTGGTATAAGCTGACTATTTACCGACTGGTTAAGGTCTGCCGGGCAGCGGCCTCAAAATACACCCGTTCCAAGGTACGAAAAGCTCTGCCTAAAGATTTTGCCTATATTATGGAAGAACTGCTTCAAGAAGATGAACACCGGTTTAACAAACGGGAATATTATCAGGAGATCATTGAAAGCCTGGTTAAACTGGAACGCGCCCAGCACTTTATTGTCGAGATTTCCGGGGTTATCAAACGGTTGACCATTGATCACCTGCATATTATCGGTGATATTTATGACCGGGGCGCCGGTCCCGATGAGGTCATGGACACGCTAATGCGTCATCACTCCCTGGACATGCAGTGGGGCAACCATGATATTCTCTGGATGGGTGCTGCTGCTGGCAATGCCGCCTGTATTGCTAATGCAGTGCGAATCGCCCTACGTTATGCCAACATGGATGTACTGGAAAACGGCTATGGTATCAATTTATTGCCCCTGGCTTCCTTTGCTAACCGGGTCTATAATGACGACCCCTGTGCCAAATTCGCGCCTAAAATTTCCGACAATCACACCGTCTCCGACCAGGAAACGGCGTTGATGGCCAAGATGCACAAAGCCATTGCCATGATCCAGTTCAAGTTGGAAGAATGCATGATCGATAATCACCCCGAGTACCATATGGAAAAGCGACAACTGCTCCGCCACATTGATTTTGACAATGGCACCGTGAATGTCGAGGGAACTGTTTACCCTCTTAATGACATCAACTTCCCCACCCTCAATCCGGCTGATCCTTGTGTCCTGTCAGAAGAAGAAACCCTGGTGATGGATCGCCTGGTTTACGCTTTTCTCCATAGTGAAAAGCTCCAAAAACATATCCGTTTTATGTATGCCAAAGGCAACATGTACAAGGTTTTTAATGACAACCTGCTCTTTCATGCCTGTGTGTTGTTAAACGAAGATGGCAGTTTCAAAGAAAAAGAAATTGATGGAAAGCTCTACTCCGGCAAAAGTCTGATGGATAAATTCGATCAGATGGCCCGGGAGGCTTACTTTGGCAAAACTGATAAAGACGAAAACCCGACCCGAACTGATTTTCTCTGGTTTTTGTGGTGCCATCAAGATTCCCCACTATTCGGAAAAGACAAGATGGCCACCTTCGAGCGTTATTTTATTGACGACAAGGTGCCCCACAAAGAATACCACGCCCCCTTCTACCTGCTGATCGATGATAATGAGGAACTGGCCCGAAAAATTCTGGTGGAATTCGGAGTTGACCCCGATCAGGGACACCTGATCAACGGTCATATTCCAGTAAAGGCCACCTCCGGGGAAAGCCCGATCCGGGCCAAAGGCAAGCAGTTGGTCATTGACGGCGGCTTTGCCCGAGCTTATCAGAAAACCACTGGTATTGCCGGATACACCTTGACCTACAATTCCTATGGGTTGATTCTGATCAGCCACGATCCCTTTGAATCCGTGGAAAAGGCGATTTCAGATGGGGTCGACATCAAATCCACCTTGATGGTCGTGGAAAAAACCACCGAGCGAAAACGGGTTCGCGATACGGATACCGGAAAAGCTATTATGTCTCAGGTTAACGACTTGGAGATGCTAATCACTGCCTATCGCAAAGGACTCATCAAAGAAAAGCAATACTAAGGCAAAAAAACAAACCCCAGTTAACTGGGGTTTGTTTTTCATTGCAGATATCTTTATTGGCTATTGTGCTTTTTTAGCATAAGTAAAATGATAACTAACAGGAATGATAATTGCGCCACCGATAATGTTACCAAAAGTGACCGGAATAATATTATTCAGAAAAGCTTGTGCCCAGGTTACATCCGCACCACAAAAAATTCCCATTGGAATAAAAAACATGTTGGCAACACTATGTTCGAATCCAGATAGTACAAAAAGCATAATAGGAAACCAGATGGCAAAAATCTTACCAATGATATCTTTAGCGCCGGATTGCATCCAGACTGCCAGACATACCAGCATGTTACAAAAAATTGCTCGGATAATTACCGGCATAAAGGGAATCGCTACCTTTGCTTCAGCAATACCAATAGCTTTAGCGCTCATGGCTTCACCATAGAGACCACTTTGTGATAATAAAAAAGCCAGCAAAACCGATCCAACCAGGTTGGCCGCCCAAACGACACCCCAATTACGTAACATCGCGCCCAGAGTAATTTCTTTTTTGAAAACCGATAAGGTCATCAGGTTGTTTCCGGTAAATAACTCAGCCCCACAGATGACCACCAGCATCAGCCCAACCGGGAATACGCCGGCTCCGATGAGTTTGGCAATGGTAGCTTCAAAACCGGTGCCCGCTCCGGCAAGAATTATAGTAAAGCCATAAGCCCCAAATCCAATAAAAACGCCAGCAAAAATACCAAGAACAATCATTTTTCCGATTGGCAATTTGGCTTTATTATTACAACCTTTAACCATGTTATCACAGATTTCGACAGGACTAAAAAAGTTATTCATGTTTTTCTCCTCTTTCAAGTTTTTATTCTTAAATTTTTACTACGATTGATTAATCGTTCACACTTGACTGTTTTAAGTAATCAATTAAGAGGAATCCCGAAGGATCCCTCAATTTTTCTGATTCCAGTTATCTCTAGAATAAACCTGCAATTACGCCGTTTTCATCAACATCAATTTTTTCTGCGGCAGGTACTTTTGGTAACCCGGGCATTTTCATGATTTCGCCGGTCAGGGCAATAATGAATCCCGCTCCGGCGGAAATATTAACCTGTCGAACCGTTACTCTAAATCCGGTTGGACGGCCCAGTTTGGTGGCGTCATCGGTTAAGGAGTACTGGGTTTTCGCCATACAGATTGGCACCTTGTCAAAGCCGAGAGCCGTTAAGCGTTCCATTTCTTTGGTCGCGATTGGGGTAAAGTCTACACCATCGGCACCATAAATACGGGTCGCAATCGCTTCAATTTTTTCTTTGATTGGCATATCCAGTTCGTAGCAGTATTCGAAGGTGCCTTCGCTTTCGTCAATGAGACGAACAACTTCCCGGGCCAGCTCTTCGCCGCCCTCGCCACCTTTTGCCCATACCTGGGAAATCGCCACGTTAACGCCAAGTTTCTGGCATTCGTCTTTTACTAAGGCTAACTCGGCTGGGGTATCCAGTGGGAATTCGTTGATCGCAACCACGGCTGGCAATTTAAAGACCTGGGTGATGTTTTCAACATGTTTTAATAAATTTGGCAGACCGGCTTTTAAAGCCTCCAGGTTTTCGTTATTTAAATCGGCTTTGGGTACTCCACCATTGTATTTAAGAGCTCGAACTGTGGCTACAATAATAACCGCATCTGGTTTTAAGTTGGCCATCCGGCATTTGATATCGAGGAATTTTTCAGCCCCAAGGTCAGCGCCGAAGCCACCTTCGGTAACCACATAATCAGCAAAATGCATCGCCATACGAGTGGCAATCACGGAGTTACAACCGTGGGCGATATTGGCAAATGGTCCCCCATGAATAAAGGCCGGTGTGCCTTCTAATGTTTGTACCAGGTTTGGTTTTAAGGCATCTTTTAACAAGGCTGCCATCGCACCATTCGCTTTTAATTGACTTGCCGTAATGGGATCTCCAGCAAAGCTGTAGCCAACAATAATGCGGCCGAGTCGTTCTTTTAAATCAGAAATATCACTTGCTAAACAAAAGGCCGCCATAACTTCAGAGGCAACGGTAATATCAAATCCATCTTCACGGACAACACCGTCTCCCGATCCACCTAAACCATCAACGATGTTTCGCAGCTGACGGTCATTCATGTCAACACAACGTCGCCAGGTAATTTTTTTAGCATCAATTTTCAGTTCATTGCCTTGTTTGATGTGATTATCAAGCATTGCGGCCAATAAGTTATTCGCTGCTCCGATCGCATGGAAGTCTCCGGTAAAATGAAGGTTGATATCTTCCATCGGGACAACTTGGGCATATCCACCGCCGGCAGCTCCGCCTTTAACACCGAATACGGGTCCTAATGATGGCTCTCTCAAAGCCACCAGGGTGTTCTTGCCAATTCGTGATAAACCATCGGCAACCCCGATTGTGGTGGTCGTTTTTCCTTCACCGGCTGGTGTTGGATTAATGGCGGTAGTTAAGATCAACCGTGCTTTTTTGCCCGTTGATTTCTTTAACAGGTTATAGTCAACCTTTGCTTTATACTTACCGTATAAATCCAGATCATCTTCCGTTAAACCCAATTTCTTTGCTATCTCACGGATGTCCTGTGGGGTAGCCTCTTGTGCAATCTCAATGTCTGATTTAAATCCCATTTTTTTCCTCCAATATTTTTTTAAAAATTTAAATATCTGATCTCAATAAAAAATCAGATAATTATTAAACAATTTTACAACTACTTAAAAAACGTTTACATGCTTTTTTACTGTCACTCATCTTCGCATCCACAACTTAACGTTCGCTTTATACTCAAATGATCGACTATTTGACGATAATGAATTCACTCACCTCCTAAACATCTTTACAATCATCAACTTGCCACATCTGTTTATTTTAATTGCCCCAAGTGACTTTGATACAAATCCCGGGCAGATAGTCAACTGTCTACATGTATATACAATTTTTTTTAGATTATCACTATTCTTCGACAATGTCAATATTTTTCTACTTTAAGTCAATTTATTTTCTTTTATTGTTCGTTATTTCTCAAACAATCCATCACAAAGTAAAATATCGCAAGAAAATAAGCGTGCATTCACTCTATTCCATCTTAATTCAGTCGAATAATTACACTAATTAATAATTGCTTTTTAGCTTTTTCTTACCATGCCACAATTCAAAGAATAAAAATATCATCGTCGTTTATCACACATTCAGCTAAATTGTGCCTTTCTTACTTGGATTTCACAGCTTTGATATTTTTTTAACAACTACATTCAGTTTAAACCATTTCTTTACAAAAATCAAATAATTCATATGATAAAATATTAACAATTATTTCGGTGTTTTTGATTGAATACTTGTTAATTTTGTATCATTTTTTACTCATTTATCATGATAATCATCATATCAGAAAGAAACATTCAATTGAACAATCATATTGTAGTAAATTGCAATTTAATTTATTTAAATTTAAATAAATCTTATTAAAAGAATTGTTATTTTTAATTTTATTTTTGTAAATTATACTATATATACTATTTTTGATGTCGATATGCTCCCATTCTTAATTCCGTATCTGTTTTATCTGCTTTTTGAGGGGTATTGTCATAAAAAAAACCTTCGCTGACTAGGCAGTCGAAGGTTTTCTTTTATTCAAGGATTAGATCTAACTGACACAATATTGTCTCATCCTGATTGACAACATCAATGCGATAGTGATCATCTTCCACCTGCTCACTTAAAGCGCTCACCTGGTCACCATAAAAACACTGCGCTTTAAAAACCATCCGGGCTTCTTTTAATTGCTTTTTCTTAACAACCTCCAGTGGCAGCACTTCGATCGCCCATGCCAAATACTTGACATGATTCACATGCTGATTGAAGTCGATATCCAGAAAACGGACAGAAAAGTTTTTTTGAGCATCAACCCGATTTAATTTCCGGATCTTTTTAAAAACCGGCTCGCCTTTTTCGAAGCACTGATACCGCTCCATTTCCGGATAGGCATCGATACGCTCCATTTTTCCAGTTTTCCGGTTAACCAACAACCATTGCGTATTTGCAATTACCTTTACTTCTCCGCTAATATCTTCAATGGTAAAACGGCGTGTTGCACGAAATTTTTCCATACCCGTGGCCTGCGTTGTTACCTTTACCACGTCTTGATACAGGGGGAAACACTTAAACTGAACGCTGTATTTTACTAAAAACCAGGCGAGATCCTGTTTTTTTAAGTACTCCCCACCGATATCCAGCGCGTCGCCCTGGTTGGTGGACGCTTCCTGAAAATAGTTCATGGCAGTAGTTGGCAGCATTTTTCCAGTCGAGTCGGATTCATAACAGGCAATTTTCTGATTCTCAAAATAAACTAGGCTCATGGCAATCGCTCCTACTCAAAGCTTCTTCGATATAAGCTGATACCGTCAAGGCTCCAGTTGGGTTCGGTAAAGGTCCCCGGTTCTACCCGATTGAGGGCCTGTTCCATGGTGTACATCCGAGCGTCAATCATATCAATATGGTGAAGCAGCTCAGCTTCAGGGAACATCGGCCGTTTGGGACTACCAAATTCCGGCTGGTAATGATGGGACAAAATCATGTGCTTGAGCATCATTAACACCTCAGGGGCGGTGCCCAGTGACTGACCCACTAGTTCCAGTTCCACAATTTCCTGGGTGATGTGTCCCAGCAGTTTTCCCTCTGGTGTATAATCAGAAACTGATCCATTTTCATCAGAAACCATTTCATTAATTTTACCGATATCGTGGAGGATGATGCCAGCATAAAGCAGATCCCGGTTGATAAAGGGATAAATCCCCACCAGGCCTTTGCCGATTCGCAACATCGAATAGGTGTGGTAAAGCAGCCCACCTTTAATGGCATGATGATGCTTTTTTGCTGCTGGAAAATAGCTCAAAATCTCAGTCTGGTCACTAAATATTTTTTTTGTGATGGCGGCGATGTCGGTATTGGCAAAATCATCGATGGTATCGCTTATATAGCCCAGCATTTCATTGATGTCGACTGGTACAGTTTCGATGAAATCATCGATCTCCACCTCATCACTTTCGTCGGCCAATCGCATTTTTTCAACGATCAGTTGGAGCCGGCTGTTGAATTCCTGGACCTTGCCTTTTATTTTAACCAGTTTGCCATTGGTGAAGATTTCCTCATCTTCCGGCTTGACATCCCATTTTTTGCCATCAATTTCGTCAAAATCGGCATCATTCAATACCATGTTAAAATAACGGCTGCCATTGGTGGCAGTTTTGGTCATCTGCGACTTTATAAATAAAAAGCCAAGGTAATCCTGACCTTTTTGTACGGACTTAATTTTCAATTTGTTCTCCTCGTGGTTTTATTATTTACATTGCTCGGGAAAAACTTTGGCATAAGCGGTTAAACCGCGCTTTAGAATTTCCATACTTTTTTTCATCTCATCGCCGTTTAATACATAGGCGATGCGCACCTCATCGGCGCCATCCTGGGGATTTAAATAAAAATCATTGGCCGGCGATAAGAGTACCGTTTCGCCCTGATACTCAAAGTCGTTGATCAGCCACTCGATAAAATGGCAGGCCTCTTTGATTGGCAACTTGGCCATAAAGTAAAAGGCGCCCCGGGGTTCTTTGCAGATGACACCGGGAATTTGCTGCAGGGCCGCATAAACGATCTTCCGACGGCAAGTATATTCCTTTAACACCGCATCAAAAAAATGCCCATCCAATTTAAGCAGGGACACCGCCCCAATTTGATCTACTGTGGAAACCGACAGCCGCATCTGAACCAGCTTTTTGAGCTGATTCATCAGGGTTTTATTTTTTGACACAATAAAACCGATCCGGGCTCCGCAGGCACTATAGCGTTTGGAAATACTATCGATCAGGATAAAATGCTGAGCCAGCTCCGGGTACTGGGCTGGACTTAAATAGTCCTGACAATCGTAGACAAACTCCCGATACACCTCATCCGAAATCAGATAGAGGTTGTGTTTGATGGCCAGTTTCACCATCACCTCAATTTCTTCCTTAGAAAATACCTTGCCGGTGGGATTCCCGGGATTAGTCATTAGCAGAGCTTTGGTCCGCGGAGTAATGGCCGCTTCAATCACCGCCGCATCCGGCAGGGCGAAGCCGTCTTCGGCATAGGTTTTAAAACCGACCAGGGTCACATCGGTAGCCGCGGCCATTTCCTTATAAATACTATAAAGCGGTTCGGCGGTGAGAATTTCATCCCCGGCATTACAAATCCCGATAAAGGTAAACAGCAGCGCTTCACTGCCACCGTTCGTAACAAAGAGATCGCTGGTGTCGTAACTAAGACCCAACCGCCGGTAATAATCGCAGGCCGCTTCCCGCAGTTCGATGATCCCCTCCGGGGCTTGATAGGATAAAACTTTCTGATCAATGCAATTGACACTTTCCAGAAAACCGGCTGGCGTTTTGATATCTGGCTGGCCGATGTTTAAAAAATAAACCTTCTTCCCCTTTTTCTGCGCCTCGCTCACCAGAGGATAGTATTTTAAAAGGGCGGGTTCTCCCATTTTTTGGATACGCTGAGATGTTTCCATTATAACTCCTGCTTGTTCGTATTATTACATGACTCTGTAAAAAATTATAAACTTTATCAGAAAAAATTGCAAATTTCTGAGGACTATTATATTGTACAGTCCTTAAAAATCATGTTAAACTAATTAGAATACAACATCATTACGGAGGCTTTATGAAACGTTCAAAACCAAACATTCTCCCCGATCTGGAATTCACCAGAGATTTACCATCACTGGTGGCCTGGGCCCGGGAAGAAGAAATAGATATGGAAGATAAGTATTTTAAAGACTTGACCCTAACAAGCATTGATTTTTCCTACCTGTCCTTTCGGGGCTCTGTTTTTGAAAACTGTGAGTTAACCGATTGTCACTTTGAGAAAGCGGATTGTCGGGATCTCCGTTTTCAATCCTGTAATCTATCCAACAGTGACTTTACTGATGGTTATTTTAATCGCTGTGAATTCAATTTTTGCAAAATGATAGGGGTTGATTTTCATCAGGCCCAATTGGAGAACCTCGGCTTTTCCAGCAGCAATTTCCAGTACGCCAATTTTAGCAAAGCCAAACTCAAAGCTCTGGAGATTTCACAGTGCGATTTCAGTTATGCCTCTGTTTCCGAGTGCAAACTCACCCAGTTAAAACTCGATGGTATCAACTTTGAAGCCACCAGTTTTTTCAAAACGCCGCTAAAAGGACTGGACTTCACCACCTGCCAAATCGATGGCCTACGTGTCTCTATTGAAGCATTAAACGGTGCCGTTGTCTCCGCCTATCAGGCCGCAGAACTGGCCAAGTTGTTGGGCTTAATTGTGCGCTGATAACTCAATAAAAGAAAGAGGACTTATGGAAACCATCCCTGCTAAAAACATGCTGACCCGGACCAAAAATAATTATTGGTTTGGCACCGACTATAATATGAATATCTATCGGGGCTGTTCCCATGGCTGCATTTATTGTGACAGTCGTAGCGACTGCTATGGGATTGAAGCTTTTGACCAGGTCCGGGCCAAAGAAAATGCCCTGGCCATTCTGGAAGACAACCTGCGACGCAAGACCTTAAAGGGCGTGGTGGGTACTGGTGCCATGAGTGATCCCTATAATCCCATGGAGCAGAAACACCAGCTCACCCGCCAGGCGCTGGAGCTCTTCAAAACCAACGGTTACGGGGTAGCCATCGCCACCAAGAGCCCCCTTGTTACCCGGGATAAAGATCTGCTTTTATCGATTCAGAAACGGTCACCTGTCATTGTCAAAATTACCATTACCAGTGCCGACGATTCACTGGCAAAAATCATCGAACCCCGGGTAGCCCCCAGTTCTGCCCGCTTTACCGCGATCAATGAGCTGGCAGACAGCGGCATCTTTACAGGCGTTCTGCTGATGCCAATTCTCCCCTTTATCAATGATACCCCGGCGAACATCAAAGCCATTGTGACCAATGCCGCCGAACATGGCGCCCAATTTATTTATCCCGCCTTTGGGGTCACCCTCCGGGATTCCCAACGCCTTTATTTTTACGACCAGCTCGATGCTCATTTCCCTGGCATTAAAAAAAAGTATCTCCGCAATTTCGGTAATTCCTATAGCTGCGCCAGCCCCCAGGCCAGAAGCCTCTGGGCCACCTTCACCCGGGAATGTCAACGCCATGGGGTTCTTTACAAAATGGAAGACATCGTCTCCCGGTACAAACTGGAACACGGCAGCCAGCAATTGTCATTTTTGTTTTAAAACGTGCTTTTATTAATGGCTGTAAACAACGATAATGGTAACCCCAGACCAGCACAACGCTGAAGGATCAAACCAATTAAGCCTTACCCGGTACGGCAGGCTCCCCCCAAGGGTCTTTTCCAACCAGCAGACAATCACTGTCTGCCTATTATATCGTTCTTTATGCAATATATACTTGACATTGTATCTTATATACTGTACTATATGTCATATAGGGAGTGATCAAATGAAAAACATAAAATTAAAGGTGGCTCGGGCCGAGAACGATATTTCCCAGGAAGAGCTGGCCAAACGGGTCGGCGTCACCCGGCAGACAATCGGCATGATTGAAGCCGGTAAATTCAATCCATCTTTGCAATTGTGCATCGCCATCTGTAAAGCTTTGGGAAAAACATTAAACGATTTATTCTGGGAGGAAAATGACAATGAAAAAAATGAAAAAAGTAGTTGATGAGCGCCAGGAACTGGAGCTGTATAAAATAGAACATCTCTGTTTCTGGATTGTTTTCTGGCTGTTGCTCGGCAGCATTATTGTTCAGTCGATGTTTCTAAATGCTCCCTTTAGTCAATGGGGTTTTGAATGGGCCATCTTTATGATCAGTTGTGGCGGGGTTATCGTTGGCTGTTATAAAAAGGGACAATGGGATTTTTACAGCAAACCCACCACCAAAAACTATCTGATTTACAGCCTCATTGGCGCTGGTGCTTTTGCCATCATTTACGCCATTACGCTGTATATGAACCACGCTTATTTAAAAGGCCATCTGCTGGCACTTGGCTCACTGACTCTCCTTATCTTTGCCCTGCTCTTTGCCCTGATTTTCGTTGCCCTGTTTGTCAGTGGCACCCTGATAAAAAAACGTCAGAAAAAACTGGAAGACCAATTCAGTGATCATGACCCGCAATAGCTTTATCTTTTCAGGCAAAGCATGCCCCTGATTGTTCAGGGGTTTTTTGTTGTTATATTTGACAGCTTTTGACACCACTAGCCAGCCCGCGTTTTTAAACTGCAAAATTTCTGCAATCGTTTTTTTACCGATTTAGTGCTAATTAAGTCGCACTTTTTTGTTTCTGTGCTATACTACAACTAATTTTAAGCAATTCTGTTTTAATTTAGCAATCCGTATTGATTCAATTCTAAGAGGTGAACAAATGAAAGAAAAACTAAATCTAATGGCTGTTTTTTGTGATGACAATGGCCGGATTGCCCGGTTCGATGAGATGACTAATTTTGTTTTCTACACCAAAGAAAAAAGCGGTTGGCATAAATCCGAAATGATTCCCTTATGCCCTGATCTTTCCGGCGGGCTGGCCGCCATCCGGGAAAACATTAAACAGATGCTTGGTGTCTTCAACGACTGCCGGATCATCATCACCAAATCCATCATTGGTATTCCCTACCAGGTTTTTGACCGTTCCGGCTTTATTATCTGCGAAACCGAAGACTTTGATCTGGAATTACTTGATGCCATTGCGGCCGACCTGGCCAGTCAAGACGCACAAGCGAAAGAAGTTGCCCGTCTACTAACTAGAACACCAACCGAAACTGATGTCCCTGGTTATTACCGCTTTGATTTAACCCAGGTGCAAAAAAAGTACCCGGAGATGAGTTCAAAGATGGCCCTGCAGCCCTTTTTAAAAGAAGCTCCCTTTGACGCTCTGGAAGTGGTCTGTAACCATATCCCGCCATGGTTTGAACACCAATTACCAAAAATGCACTTGCAATACCGCATCGAAAATAAAAATGATTCCACTAAGCATGTTATTATCACCCATGTCGTGTGTGAATAAAAGGAGATCGTTATGTCAACCTGCCAAACGCAAAAATATGGCCCCCTCACCGGGATCACCTTTTTTGAAACCTATACCGATGGTTCGCCAAAAGGCTGTGCCTTCGACGAGCCCAACACCATCAATACCCCTGTGGGCATTCTGGTTCCCAACTACGGCCCCTCAAACCTGAGAAATCGGGAAGGGTTAGCGCTGGAGTTTTTCAAAAACGGCCAGATCAAAAGCATCGATCTGGAAAGCGCCACCGCAGTCATCACCTCGCTTGGGAGCCTGTCCGCCGAACGGATCAGTTTTTATGAAAACGGTCGAATCCACCGTTTATTTCCGCTAAATGGCCGAATCAACGGCTACTGGACCGAGAATGATGAATATACCCTGGCTAAACCGATAGACTTTGATCTGGCTGTGGGTTCCTTTTCAACCAAGATTGTAAGCCTCTGCTTTTATGAAAGCGGTGCCCTGAAAAGTTTGACCATGTGGCCTCAGGAAACCATTGAACTCAATAGCCCCGACGGCCTGGTGAAGGTGCGTTACGGTTTTTCCTTATATGAAAACGGCAAGCTGAAAAGCTTTGAACCCGCCCTGCCCGAACCCATTGTCACCCCGATCGGGATTGTGATCGCCTATGACAGCACTGCCCACGGCATTAATTGTGACGAAAATTCAGTCAACTATTCGCCTACCGGGGTGATCCGATCCCTGATCACCGGCAATAACGGCCTGATGATCACTGAACCGGAAGGCAAAAAATTTATTCAGCCCCTGATGAAACCAGGCACTCTGGACCCAGACGTAATGGTTCCCGAACCAATGACGATCATCTTCACCGATGGTAAAATGGAGATTCTCCAGGATGAAATCGTAACGGTCGATTTACAAACCGCCACGATCCGGGCTATTCTGGTTCATGATCCAATGAAAAAATCCTGCGGCGACTGTTCTTCCTGTTCAAGCTGCGGCTGATCTCCCGGATTTCCCGTTTGTTTAAGAATTACTTAAGTTTTATTTAAGCAAGAAAACGGCATTCCAGGCTAAGAACATTCTAAACCCCTGAAAATGATTTCACCCCACCTATCAGATGGAAAATACATCAGTTAACTAAAGTACAATCCCGATTTCCGGCTAAAAAAACCTGTCGCCGATCTCTTTTATTCGTAAACCCATTTCACTTTGAAAAGGGTTTACAACCAAACCTGCTTGACTTATCCTCCTATTCCATGGATAATAAGCCCATAGAAAACAATGCAATACGGATTTGACAAAGACAATGTGGTCTCAGCTCTTTACAATTAGGTAAGCGCTGAGACCTTTTTTGTTCCCATCATTCCCTACTCTATTTAGACAATGAGGTCTTAATTTGCTGCTCAATCAATGCAGCCGATTAAGATCTTTTCGTTTATGCAAAACAAAATAAGTTTTTTTAGACAAGGAAGTCTTACCTTTTACGCTTTTGTGAAAGGCAAAGGCTTCTTTACTTTTTGCAGAAAAACTTGCATTGGATCTTAAAATTTTTCACACTCAGGAGGAAAGATAATGAGACAAATCGCTATTTATGGTAAAGGTGGTATTGGTAAATCGACCACAACGCAAAATCTCACGGCAGGACTAGGACTCATGGACAAAAATATCATGGTCGTCGGATGTGATCCAAAGGCCGATTCAACCCGATTGTTGCTTGGTGGTCTGGCACAAAAAACGGTACTCGATACTCTTCGCGAAGAAGGTGAAGAAATTGAACTCGATGCCATCCTGAAACCAGGATTCCGAGGCATTCAATGTGTTGAATCAGGCGGACCGGAACCAGGGGTCGGCTGTGCTGGTCGGGGAATTATTACTTCCATCGGAATGTTAGAACAATTAGGTGCTTATACCGATGATCTGGATTATGTATTCTATGATGTTTTAGGTGATGTTGTTTGTGGTGGTTTTGCAATGCCAATGCGTGAAGGGAAGGCTCAAGAAATTTACATTGTTGCTTCCGGAGAAATGATGGCCTTGTATGCAGCTAACAATATTGCCAAAGGTGTTCAGAAATATGCTACAACTGGTGGTATTCGTTTAGGCGGAATTATCTGTAACAGTCGTAATGTTGATGGTGAAAAAGAATTGGTACAAGCCTTTGCCGAAGAACTAGGCAGCCAAATGATTTACTTTGTCCCACGTGACAATATGGTACAGCGTGCTGAAATCAACAAAAAAACCGTTTTAGAATTTGATGATACAGCTAATCAGGCTCAAGAATATCGTAATTTAGCGATGGCTATTGATACGAATAAAATGTTTGTCATTCCAAAGCCCATGCATCAGGATCGACTCGAAGAAATCCTGATGGAACATGGAATTATGGATATTTAGTCTATATTGTGAAAGGAAGTAAAAAAATATGTTAATGATCAGAGCAATTATCAGACCCGAAAAAGTAGGGGTTGTATTATCCGAAATGTTATCCGCTGATTACTCAGCGGTTACGAAATTAGATGTTTATGGACGTGGAAAACAAAAAGGGATCAAGGTTGGAGACGTTCACTATGATGAAATTCCAAAAGTGATGCTCCTGTGTATCGTCAACGATGAAGACAAAGATGATGTTGTTAAAATAATCATGAAAAATGCAAAAACTGGCAAGGATGGTACTTTTGGAGATGGTCGTATTTTTATTTCTCCGGTAGAAGAAGCGTATACAATCAGTACTGGAAAACCGGGCCTTTAAAAGGAGGAATTGATATGAAAGAAGTTATGGCAATTATTCGACAGAATAAAGTAAATCAGACCAAAGAAGCCCTTGTAAAAGATGGCTATCCCGCTTTTACCTGTTTAAAGGTTCTCGGACGCGGAAAAAAAACGATTGATCTATCCATCGTTCAGGATATCGTTGACGCAGGAGAAATGCCCATCTCACCGATTGGTGAATCCTTAACTGAATCATCCCGCTTAATTCCAAAACGATTTTTTACATTAATCGTTGAGGATGAAGATGTCGCGAAGGTCGTTTCTATTATTATTGACAACAATCAGACCGGAAATCCCGGTGATGGTAAAATTTTCGTCATCCCAATTGAAGAGTCCATTCGGGTACGAAGTGGCGAAAAAAATGCGGATGCATTTTAGAAAGAGGTGATTAAAATGGATTCAAGAGATAAAGTGCTCGATCAATATAGCTCTAAACTCTATAAAAACAGAAAAGAACATGTTATTCAAATTGAAGACGGTGAACCGAATGTCATTGCCGCTGATACTCGAGCCATCCCGGGAATCATGACCAACCGTGGTTGCTGTTATGCAGGATGTAAAGGGGTTGTTATTGGCCCACTAAAAGATGTTGTCCAAATCGTTCATGGCCCGATCGGATGTAGTTACTACGCCTGGGGAACCCGACGAAATAAAGCCAAAGGCGATGAAAACACGAAGAACTTTTTAGAATATTGTTTTTCGACGGATATGCAAGAAACCGACATTGTCTTTGGTGGTGAAAAGAAATTAAAAAAAGCAATTAAAGAAGCGGTTGAAATCTTTGATCCCGCCTGTATTATGATTGCTTCAACGTGTCCAGTCGGACTGATCGGTGATGATATCCACGCCGTCGCAGCTGAAGCTGAAGAAATGTACAATATTAAAGTAGTTGCCTTCAGTTGTGAGGGTTACAAAGGCGTTAGTCAATCCGGGGGACATCATATTGCCAATAACGGTTTAATGAAAAATGTTATTGGTACCGGTGACGCAAAACCGGTAAAATACTCCATTAATCTTTTAGGGGAATACAACATCGGTGGTGATGGTTGGGAAATTTGCCGGGTTCTTAAACGGATCGGTTATAACATTGTCTCGGTCATGACTGGTGATGGGAGCTACGAAGAAATGAAAAATGCGCATACGGCCGACCTGAATCTTGTTCAATGCCATCGTTCCATTAATTATATTGCTGAAATGCTAAAGACGAAATATGGAACCGAATGGCTTAAGGTCAATTTTATTGGCATCGAAGGGATTAAGCAGTCACTCAGAGATGTTGCCGCATTTTTCAACGATCCTGCTTTAACAGCCAAAACAGAAGCAGTCATTGCTGATGAAGAAGAAGAAATTGCAATTGGAATGGTTTACTACAAATCGATGCTGAAAGACAAAACTGCCGCCATTTATGTTGGTGGTTCAAGAACTCACCATTATATTAACTTATTAAAAAGCCTCGGTGTCGAAGTTATTTTAGCCGGTTATGAATTTGCCCATCGTGATGATTACGAAGGTCGTCAAGTGCTACCGCTTAAAATGGATGCCGATTCTAAAAACATTGAAAGCATCACGGTTGTAAAAGATCCTGCTAAATACCGGACTTTCCACACCGAAGAACGCATAAAAGAATTAAAAGAGGCCGGTTTACCGATTGAATCCTATGATGGTTTATGGGCCGATATCGCCGATAAGGCCATGATTACCGATGACTATAACCAGTTTGAAACCGAAGCATTTTTAAAATTATTAAAACCAGACATCTTCTTTTCTGGGATTAAGGATAAATATATTGTTCAACGGTCAGGCGTGCCATCGCGACAATTACACTCCTATGACTACAGCGGTCCGTATGCTGGATTTAAAGGTGCATTAAATTTTGCCAGAGATGTAACCTTAGCTGTTAATACACCAGCTTTTAGTTTAGTTCAAGCTCCCTGGAAAAGCGAGCCGACATTAATTGGCAATTTAGGAGGTATGGAATAATGTTAGATGTTACACCAAAAGAAATATCCGAACGATCTGCTTTGCGCATTAACCCACTAAAAACATGTCAACCGGTCGGCGCCATGTATGCTGCGCTGGGCGTCCATAATTGCATGCCGCACAGCCATGGCTCACAAGGGTGTTGTTCATACCATCGAATGTTTTTAACGCGACATTTTAAAGATCCGGCCATTGCTGCATCCAGTTCATTTACCGAAGGTGCTTCCGTATTTGGCGGCGGTTCAAATTTAAAAACAGCCATAAAAAATATCTTTGACCTTTATGAACCCGATATTATTGCCGTTCATACGACCTGTTTAAGTGAAACCATCGGCGATGACCTTGTTACTTACATCACTGATGCGAAGATTCCCGAAGGAAAAATCGTTGTTCATGCCAACACCCCAAGTTATGTCGGGTCACACATCACTGGATTTTCCAGCATGATCACGGGATTAATCCATTACTTATCAGTAAACACCGGTGAAAAAAATGGCAAATTGGCTCTTTTCCCCGGCTTTGTCAATCCTGGCGACATGCGCGAAATGAAAAAACTGATGACCCTGATGGGGGTTAAGTATACCATGCTGCCAGACACCAGTGGTGTTATGGACTCACCAATGACCGGTGAATACACCATGTATCCTAAAGGCGGAACCACCATTGATGATATCAAAGATCTTGGAAATTGCGAGCTCTCCTTGGCATTAGGTGAAATCACTTCGACACCACCTGCTGAATCTTTAAAAACCAAATGTAAGGTTCCCTTTGCTACGCTTCCGTTGCCAATTGGTATTGAGTTAACGGATCAATATATCATGGCGTTAAATCGTTTTTCTAAAAACGAGGTTCCTTACATCATCGAAGAAGAACGTGGTCAATTAGTCGATATCTTATTAGATTCACATAAGTATTCTCAAAATAAAACCGTTGCCATTTACGGCGATCCCGATACCGTCTTAGCTTTGGCACAATTCACTTTAGAAATGGGTATGATTCCAAAATATCTGGTCACCGGGACACCCGGTAAAACATTTGAAGCAAAAGCCAATGAACTTTTTGAAAAGTTTGGTGTGGAAGGCTGTACCGCTAAAGGGAATGCTGATTTGTTTGAACTCCACCAATGGATTAAAAACGACAGTGTCGATCTGATGATCGGCGGCACCCATGGCAAATATGTCGCCAAAGCCGAAGATATTCCTTTAGTACGCGCCGGCTTCCCCATCGTTGACCGCTATGTTCACTCTTACCTGCCTTTGGTCGGATATAAGGGTGCTATGCGTTTAGCCGAAATGATCTTAAATGCCCTCATGGATCGTCAGGATCGTGACTGTGCAGATGAAGATATGGAAATGATTATGTAATTATTGGGGGGGAGGTTTTCCTCCCCTTTATTTGAAAGGAGGCTGTAAAATGAAAAATGATGCGGCAATTTTACCAGAAAGAGCCCAGTCAATCCGTTTTTCGGAATGCAGCGGAGACGGAATCAAGTGTGAGTCAGCAAGTGTCTCAGGGGCCGTCAGTCAACGAGCCTGTGTTTTCTGTGGGGCCCGGGTTGTTTTGAACCCCATCACCGATGCCTTCCATATTATCCATGGCCCGATTGGATGTGCCAGCTATACCTGGGATATTCGCGGCAGTCTATCCAGTGACGAAGAAGGCTATCGAAACAGTTATTCAACGGATCTACGCGAACGCGATGTTATCTTTGGTGGACAAAAGAAATTAGCTGCTGCTGTTGATGAAGTCATGGCTATCCACTCACCCAAAGTTATTTTTATTTACGCCACCTGTATTGTTGGTGTTATCGGTGATGACATTGACGCTGTCTGTCGCGAAGCCGAAGAAAAATACCAAATTCGTGTGATTCCAGTTAAATCACCAGGGTTCTCGGGAACCAAAAAAACCGGCTATAAGATGGCCTGCAACGCTATTATGAGCCTGGTTACCCCCAAATTCTTACCTAAAAAAACGCACGGTGTCAACATTCTCGGCGATTTTAACCTGGCCGGGGAAATGTGGATTATTAAAAATTATTTACGACAAATCGGCGTCGAAGTGGTTGCTAATATTACTGGCGATGCCAAAGTCGAAGATCTCAAAAAAGCCCCCGCGGCCCAACTCAATCTGGTTCAATGTGCCGGTTCGATGACCTACCTGGCTAAACAGATGGAAGAGGTTTTCTCAATCCCTTTTATCAAAGTTAGTTTTTTTGGTGTGACCGACACCTCCGATTCACTGATGCGGATTGCCTATGCCGTCGGTGATAAAGAAGTCATTACGCGAGCCAAAGCCTTTATTGAAGAAGAAAAAAATAGAGTCATCCCTCTTTTAAATAAATATCGTAATAATCTTGAAGGAAAAAAAGCCGCTATCTATGTCGGCGGCGGCTTTAAAGCAATCTCCCTGATCCGCCAGTTTCACGAATTTGGCATGAATACCGTGATGGTCGGCACCCAAACCGGGAGCAAGGATGATTATGAAGTCATCCAACATCTGGTCGACGAAGACGCCGTCATTTTAGACGACGCCAACCCGGCTGAACTGGAAGCCTTTATGAAAGAAATGGGAGCCGATATATTAGTAGGCGGCGTCAAGGAACGGCCGCTGGCCTATAAACTGGGCATCGCCTTTTGTGATCATAACCATGAACGCAAGCATCCCCTGGCAGGCTACGAAGGCACCCTGAACTTCGCCTCAGAAATCAATCTGTCAATGAACAGTCCTGTCTGGGAAGTCATAGGAGGTATGAAAAATGTCTAAAAATTTAGTCAACCTAAATGTCAATCCCTGTAAAATGTGCATGCCGATGGGAACCGCCAATGCCTTCTACGGTATTCAAAAATGTATGAATATCCTCCATGGTTCCCAGGGATGCAGCACCTATATCCGCCGCCACATGGCCACTCATTACAATGAACCGGTTGATATTGCTTCTTCTTCCCTCACTGAAGAAGGCACTGTCTACGGCGGTGAGAAAAATCTGATTATCGGGCTGGAAAATCTGATTAAATTGTATGAACCTGAGGTCATCGGCGTTTCGACCACCTGTCTGGCCGAAACCATTGGTGAAGATATTGAATATATCATCAAGAATTTTTACGCCGCTCATCCTGACGAAACGGTAAAAATTATTCCCGTTAAATCGGCTGGGTACGGCGGTACCCAATTTGAAGGATTTACCCGGGCGCTGCGAGCGATTGTCTCCCATGTTGAGATGGACGCCACCAAACACAATAAGGTCAATATCGTCACCACGATGATTTCCCCGGCGGATACCCGTTATTTAATCGATCTACTGGACCAGTTTGGACTGGAATATATTCTTTTGCCAGATCTTTCCGAAAATCTCGACGGCGTCCATCAGAGCAGTTATTATCGTTTGCCGATGCATGGTACCCCGATTTCGGAAATCCAGAAAATGGCTGGCGCCCGGGCCACCATCGAAATCTCTGATACCATCAAGCCCGATGAATCTCCCGGGGTTTACCTGTATGAAAACTATGGGGTTCCTTACAAACGCCTGAACCTACCGATGGGACTCCGTGATACTGATGCCTTAATCGATCTCTTAGCTGAATTGTCAAAAAAAGCCATTCCTGAAAAAATTGCTAAGGAACGCGGTCGTTACCTTGATGGCATGGTCGACTCCCATAAATACAACGCCCTGGGTCGCATTGCCATCTTCGGTGAACCGGATTTTGTCGTTTCGGCAGTCCGACTCTGTTGTGAAAATGGGGTGATGCCGGTGATCGCGGCTACTGGTTCCAATTGTCCCCAGCTTAAAGGAAAAATCGAAGCCGAGCTTTCCAAATTGGCCGATGTTCTTTTTGTTGACAATTACGTGATCCTAAATGATGTCGACTTTGAAACCATTGAAGAAGAAGCCCTGCGACTCGGTGCTAACCTGATGCTGGGAAATTCCGACGGCCGCCGGATTGAAGAAAAACACGGGATTCCACTCATCCGCTGTGCTTTTCCAATCCATGACCGCGTCGGCGGCCAGCGGGTTCGGACCTTGGGCTATGAAGGTTCCCAGGTGCTCCTGGACCTGATCACCAACACCATTCTTAAAGCGGTGGAAGGCGGTTTCCGGGAAACCCTATATAACACCTACTATAATGAAGGACCAAAATCCAAATACGGATTAGAGCCGGAAACGGAAGCTAACATGAAAGTGCTGGAAAAAATAAAGACAAATAACCCGTTAACACCCCAAGCCCAAACCATTGAAGAAAAAACCGCCAATCATCCCTGCTATAGCTGCGGTGCCTCCCAGAAAAACGCCCGGATGCACCTCCCCATTGCTCCTAAATGCAACATTCAGTGTAACTACTGTGTTCGTAAATTTGATTGCCCCAATGAAAGCCGTCCCGGCGTGACTACTGAAATTCTTTCCCCGGAAGCGGCCTTTGAAAAATATAAACTGGTTAAAGAAAAGGTGGAAAACCTCACCGTCGTCGGAATTGCCGGCCCCGGAGATGCCCTGGCAAACTTTGAAGAAACGAGAAAGGTCCTGACCCTGATCCATGACTATGACCCCTCTGTTACCTTCTGCGTCTCCACCAATGGTTTAATGCTGCCCTACTATGCCAAAGAACTGGCAAAACTGGGTGTTTCCCACGTTACCGTCACCGTCAATGCGGTTGACCCGGCCATCGGTGCCAAGATCTACAAACATGTCGATTTTATGGGGAACCGCTACCGTAGCGAAGCCGGTGCCTCTATTTTACTGGCTAACCAGCTTTCAGGGATCAAGCTCCTGATCGATGAAGGGGTAATCGTCAAAATCAATACTGTCACCCTGATGGGAATCAATGATACACACATCGAAGAAGTGGTCAAAACGGTAAAAGAGTTGGGCTGCTTTATCTCCAATGTGATGCCCCTGATTCCGGTTAAAGGTTCCGCCTTTGAAGATCTGCAAATTGCCACCAACCACGAAATTAATGCGATTCGCGATAAATGCGGGGTTCATTTAAAACAGATGTATCACTGCAAACAATGCCGGGCCGATGCCATCGGCAAACTGGATAGTGATATCTCCCTGAATTTCCGGGAAACTGAAGCTAAAAAAGATGAAATGATTCTGGCAGCACCAACGGGATTGCGCTTTGCGATCACCTCTAAAGGCGGGATGCTGGTGGACCAGCATTTCGGCCAGGCTTCAGAGCTTTATATCTATGACTACCTTGACGATGAGGTCCGGTTTAAAGAAAAACGGGTAATCGGCAAGTATTGCACGGGCGCCGAAGAATGCGACGAAAAAGAAGATAAGATCGGCACCATTCTAAAAGCTCTAAATGACTGCGACGGCGCCATCACTATGCGCATTGGTGATCTGCCCACCAAACGGCTGGAAAGCAAGGGCATCAAGGTCATCTCAACCTACGACCGCATTGAAGATGCTGTTAAAACGGCAGCCCAGGAAATCTTAAAGTCCGAACTGCGCACCGCCGGTAATTTCTAGCATTGCTAACTACCATACCGACCAATTATTAATCTGTTGTTTGCTGCACCATGCGAAATCCGCTGTGCTCCTTTCGCATTGGTCGCGGGCAGTCGCCAACTATAATCAAGCTTATGATTGGCTCGTTGCCTTCGCGAAGAATCGGACAGGTTTATCAACCTGTTCGCTCCGATGCAAACAACATGATGTAATAATTGTCGGTACTGGGTTAACTTTTTAGACAGGCTATCTGTCAGTTAAGTTGACAGTTATCATCATTATTTAAAACTATTATAAACGATCAGGAGGAATTTAAAATGGTTAGTCCCAAACATCATCTTTTTATCTGCACCAGCTGCCGGATCAACGGCACCCAAAAAGGGTACTGTTTTCAACAGGATTCAGTGAAAATCCTGCAGACCTTTCTTGAAGAAATCGACGAACGGGATTTATCGGGCGACGTGATGCTAAACAACACCGGCTGTTTCGGGATCTGTGACAAGGGCCCGATCGTGGTCGTTTATCCCGAAGGCGTCTGGTATGGCAAGGTCACCGTGGACGATGTGGAACGGATTATGGACGAGCACGTCGAAGGCGGCAAGGTGGTCGAAGACCTGGTTATTTAACCCTCTTGGGTAGTGCCAAACTACCGTACCGACCAATTGTTAATCTGTTGTTTGCTGCGGAATCGGACAGGTTTATCAACCGGTTCGCTCCGATGCAAACAACATGATGTAACAATTGTCGGTACTTGGCTAATCTTCTGTTTTTATACTTCACCGATTGATGCTGCCCTTACATTGGCAGCATCAATCTTTAATTAAAACAAACGAAAGCGGGGTACACAAATGGTTACTATTATTGATCGGACCTTGACAACCTTTAATACGGCCGGAATGACCACCCGGGATCTTAACCATTTCTGTGACCTGCTTTTTACCTGTGGGGTCACAAAAATCGAATTAACCCCGGATCTGCTTTCCCGGCTGGGTTTTCCGGCTAATGCTTGCGGTTTGAAGCAATGGTTGGGGAACCGAAATTTTTTTCTGACCCAGATTCATCCCGAGTCCCTCGCTTCAGGCAGCCCCGGGATGAACGAACCGAAACCCCTCTGGAAGCTGGAGCCCAATGATCTGGTGCAAAAAAACATTTCTGTTGGCCAATTAGATCCCTATCAGCATCAAAAGATCCGCATCACCGGGCTGGAAGACCTGATGACCCGAGACTATCCGTCAATTTTTAAAGCCCTGCTAGGCAGCGGTGCCCAAACCCTGGACCTCTGCCCAAGCAACCAGCAGCACTGCGCCACGGCCATCGCCCTGGAATGGGTGTTGGCCGGCGGAACGAGCATCAGTTGCGGTTTTACCAACCACCATAATTTTCCACCGCTGGAAGAAGTACTGATGGGACTGAAGCTCCATTTGCCCCACACGTTTAGCGGTGACTTATCGGTTTTAAGTGAACTGCGCCACCTTTATGAAGCACTTGCCGGCCAGCCGGTGGCAAAAATGAAGGCCATCATCGGAGCCGATATTTTTAAGGTGGAATCCGGGATTCATGTCGATGGGGTGTTAAAAAATCCCCGTACCTACGAACCCTTTAATCCCCAAACCGTCGGCAACCAACGTGAAATTGTGTTAGGCAAACACTCTGGTCGGAAAAGCCTGTTGTATAAATTAAACGATTCAGATTTATCCGAATCGATGGCCCATTCCATTTTAAAACAAATCAAAGGACGCTGCACCCAGCTCGGCCGAAACCTGTCCGAACTGGAACTGCGAACCCTTGCCAGCGAGGTCCAGAATGACATCAAAACAGAAATATATTGTTGATACCACCTTAAGAGACGGTGAACAAAGCCCGGGAATGGCCTTTTCCGTCCGGGAAAAAGTCACCATCGCCAAATCTCTCGATGCCCTGGGGGTTACCCGGATCGAAGCCGGTACCCCCGCCATGGGTAAAGAAGAATGCCGGGCCTTTGAAAAAATCAAGCTGGCCTGTAAAAAGGCTCAGATTATTGGCTGGAATCGGATGAGTCTCTCTGATATTGACCAATCCATCGGCTGTGGTGCCGATATTATTCACGTTTGTGTCCCCGCTTCGGATCTGCTGATTCGCGAAAAACTGCGTCAAAGCCGCTCCCAGGTGTTAGAAACTCTAAGTACCTGTGCCGCGGCCATCCACACCGCCAAAAGAGAACTGACCATCGGCCTGGAGGACGCCTCCCGAGCCGATTGGGATTTTGTTGTTAAACTGGTTGAAACGGCCCGGGATCTGGGCGCCACTACCCTGCGTTTTTCGGACACCGTGGGGATCATGTCACCCAGCCTCTGCAAGGCCACCATCAGCCGAATCCCCCCCAACATCGACATTGAGGTACACATGCACAACGATCTCGGCATGGCTGTCGCCAATTCCATCCAGGGGCTTCGCTGCGGGGCTAAATATGCCGATTCCACCCTCTTTGGGATCGGCGAGCGGGCCGGCAACTGCAACCTTGAGCATCTCCTGATCGCTACCCAGGGGCAACTGGACTTCGGCATCAGTTTGGAGGAACTCCAATGGTGTCAGACCGATTTAAAATCGATCATCTATAAAAGCAAACTGCTTTATGCCTGATTTTAAACGTTAAAAAAACACCTGACGGTGTTTTTTTAACGTCTTAGAATCATTACACTTCTCCAAACCCACTGCCAACCAGGGCGACCAGAGTTTCCACCGCCAGCATTTCATCCTCACCCTCGGCACTTATTTCAATCGTATCCCCTTGGCCCAAACCAATTGACATAATCCCCAGTAGCGATTTTGCATCACCTGTTGCTGGATCCTCATCCATTTTTTTGATCTGGATATTTGCTCTGAACGCTCCAGCCTTCTGGACAAACTCTGCCGCCGGTCGTGCATGTAAGCCGGTGGGATTAATAATGGTAACCTGTTTTGCATGCATATGACTACCTGTTAATGAATCCTTCATTCCTTTCTTTTTTATTCTTTATCAGGTTGAATAAATATGAAAACCGCATCCAATCGCTAGCGTTGGTACTCCATCACCTGATAATTCAATCTGTCCCGGAATTTGAACCTCACTCTTTCCGTTAAAGCAAAATGTGCAATGCCCCATAGTATCCAAGGTGTTATTCGCTTCATGACCCACAGCTGTCACTAAGTACTCCTGATCGCCAAACACCACAATATCATCCACCTTAACTGGATGACGCAAGGATTCGATGGTATGCATGACGGACATCTCTCTTAATGCTGCCGGGGCGTTTTCATTAAATACTACCAGCATCCCCCCGCCGATCAATTCATAAGCCATTGGCCCAATTTCAGTTATGATTGTTTTATACATTCTTTGTTCCCCTTTTTATTTTATATAAACATATTTATAAAAGTCCATACATGCCCATCGCAAAAAAGTAGGCAATCACAACCGCGATGGGACCGGTAATCAAACGGGATAATAGCACCGATGGCACACCAATATCCACGGTATCGCTTTCGGCGTCTCCCATCGATAATCCCACCGGGATAAAATCACAGCCCACCTGTGCATCTACAGCAAAAAACGCCGGCAGTGCCAGATAAACTGGAAAGGCTCCTAAAGCGATACCCAGTCCAACCAGGACACTTAAAACCTGCCCGATTAATGCACCTGAACCAACCAGAGGTGAAATCATCGGTAACGCACAAATGACAACCAGAATCAACAAGCCGGGCAGTGTTCCCAAATAGGGATAAACATAAACGGCCATTAAATTCCCCAGACCAGTATACATAATGATCCCCAGCAGTAAAGCATAAAAAGCCATAAACGGAAGAATATCCTTAATTGTAATGTCAACGGCTTCCTTCCCGCCCTGGACACATTTTGTGGCAAAGCCGGCCAAAGCTTTACCACCTCTGGCTACCCAGTTATCATCTGAGCGATGCTCCGTAACCGCTTCAACGACCTCTTCAACCACCGCTTCTGTTTCAGGAGCCACCTCAGAACCATCTGCCAAGCTAATCCCTTTATCAACAACCCCTGACACATAGATCTCTTCTTTAATATACTCTGCCAGTGGACCCGACTGTCCGACTGGCGTAATGTTGACGGTCATAATGCCTTTTTTGGGATAAACCCCACATCGTAAAGTGCCTCCACAATTGATGACAACACAGGCAATTTCATCATCAGGCACACCGTTACTGAAGCCATCAATGGCTTTTGCACCAGTAATCTGGGCAATTCGTTTACTCAACGGATCAATTCCGCCGCCAGTAATGGAGACAATCTTATCCTTCTTTTCCGTCGGCTGTATAACCAGTGGACCACCCCAGCCGCCATGACCCTTTTCAATTTTAACTGCTTTAAACATGCTTACGCCTCCTTCTTTTCTGCTGTGCCGTATTTTTTCTTGTATTTGGCATTATAAATAAGCTGAGTTACTAAACCGCGAATAAAGACAATTAAAATACCAATCAGGAAATAAGAAATAGCCAAAAATCCTAAATCATATCCGGCCAGAAAAACCCCCGTGGCGATACCCAGGTAAACAAATAATTCCCCCGGGTTGGCATGGGGAAACAAACCGGTAACCGGATGACAGTATGAAATAGAAGCATCAAAAAAAGCAACTTTCTGATTCTCCGGTAAAAAACGGGCATAGGGATAGGTCATCGGGTTTCCTGAAAACATCATGCATAGCATGGGCATCAGAGACCATCGCGTGATGGGGTTTTTCCCCAATAATTTTGCTAATTTTTCAATCCGTTCCAAGCCAATGAGTTTAAATAATATGTGCATAAATGTGATCATCAAAAGAATCCAGGGGATAAAATCAGTGATATAGATCATCAGAAATTGGCCACCCGCCTGATATAAGCCATAAAAATGATTGCCGATACTTGCTAGTATTTCCATAAATAAGTTCTCCCTTTATTATTATTTTAAAGCCTGACAAAAATGATTGCCAATACCTGTTGCTGCTGTATCTTTGACGCTCACCCAGCGCGCAATTTTTATCTCTTTCCTTGTTCTATTTCTATTTATTAATTATAACGTTTACAGCGCACTATTTTATCAAAGCAGTTTATGTTGATCTGGGCTGTTTGTTTCCCATCGCTCTTTCGGTTTCCCGTCTTTTAAGATATTGTGCATTCTTTACGTCCTTTTCCAATCGCTTATCGATGGCTTCAACGGCCTGAATCAAGGCCCCTTTTTTTCTTTTTTTATCCAAACCATTGGGTGCGTATGGTTCCTTTATTCGTCTTTTTTTATTAATCTTTAGATCTTCTACCAGACCTACCTCGCGAATTTCTGATAGCGACAGGCCATTATAATAATCGGTTTCTAAAAACCGCTTCCATAGGGCGATCCCTTCTAGTTTCTTACACCCACAAATACGTCCGCTACGACAATCCATGGCTAAAACAATAATCGCCCCTCCTTTTAAACGAAAACCACCCTTACGTAAACCAATACCCAGTATGGTTCCCTGACTTAACAGACTATTGACCGCCTGCTGATAATTTTTATACTGAAAATAAGTTAATCCACTCTGTAAGATCATCATCACAAACGCGACCAATGCTAAATAAATCAAATGATTCCCTCCTTTATAAGTAGTCCGTCATTTCCTTTAGCGATTCAAAAACGCAATCCGGAACCACATCTGAATTTTTTATATCCGCTATTTTGGTCTCCCCGGTCAGCACTAAAAAACCCTTACCGCCGTTGTTGACGCCGGTGGCCACATCAGTATAGATCCGGTCTCCGACAAAGGCCACATCTTCTTTTTTATGCCCGGTAATGGACAGAATCATCTCCATCGTTTCAGCAAAGGGTTTACCTAAATATTTGGGTTCCACACCGGTGGATTTGGTAATCAGGGCACACATGGAACCGCAGTCGGGAATAAAACCGGTTTCCGTAGGGCAAACTAAATCCACATGGGTCGATAAAAAAACTGCGCCATTTAAAATAAAGGTACAGATTTTCTCCAGCTTTTCGTAGGTCAGGGTGGTATCAAAGCTGGCCACTGCTACATCTGGCTGTTCCTGGACCAGATTGATGCCGTGTTGTCTAAAACTCTCTTCCAACAGCGGTGTACCCATTAAATAGACCGATTGTCCGGGGTGATACGTTTTTAAATATTCAATGGTCACATCTCCGGAGGTGATGATCCGATCTGCTTCTACAAAACAGCCCATTTTTTTTAATTTTTCCTGATAAAAGCTGGGCACCCGGGATGAATTATTGGTGATGAAAATAAAATCCTTTTTTCGGGTTCGCAATTCTTTTATAAAGTCCAGTGCTCCGTCGATTAAACCATTTCCCAGATAAACCGTACCATCCATATCCAGGGCAAATAACTTAACATCTTTTAGCGCTTCTTTTTTTGGCATGATCATTTTCCGTAAATCCTTTCGGTGATTATCCCGGCGATTTCTTCTAATCGCCCTTTATCTTTTGCGTACTGAAAAACGCTGTAACGTTTACGTACTGTATTCGCCTCCATTAAACTGCGATAAAAAAGATCCCGGTCGATACCAACTTCTTTTGGGGAAATCATCGCTCCGGCACTTTCTAAAAGAGCTTCCACGACTTCACGTTGGGGAGCCAGGGCCTTCGTTTCTGGTGGTAGCTCATCGTCTAGCAGCTGATAAATTTCGGCTACGATGGGGGTGGCGATGCCGACCTTTACCCCATGGAGTTCCGGGTATTTGTGACGGGCGATAAAATCCATTTCCCAGTAATGTGAAAGCAAGTGTTCCGAACCGGACGCCGGCCGCGATACACCAACGATGGCCATGGTCACCCCAGTTAATGTCAAGGCTTCAATCAGGTAGAGAATCGCTTCCTCATTTCGTTCTTTTAGGGCTGGGGCAAACTCAATGCATTTTCGCAGGGCTTCCTCAACCAATTTAACACAGGTCTCACATCGGTATTCATCAATCATCGCAACTGCCAACGACCAGTCAGTTAACGCCGTTAATTTCCCCAGTACATCGCCCAGCCCGGCATGAATCATATGCATGGGTGCCTGTTTCATAATATCGGTGTCACCAACCACGCCGTAGGCCAAAGTTGCCACATAGGATATTTTTCGTCCGTTGCAGATTAGTGGTGCCCCATCGGCAACATACCCATCCATCGATGGCGCTGTACACACAATAATATAGGGAATCCCGGTCCTCGATGACAGGTATTTGGCCATATCATTAAGCGTACCAGAACCCACAGCGACAATTAAAGCGGTGCCCAGAGGCATTTCCAGAAGCATTCTTCCCATTGCTAATTCATCGGGAATAAGTATTTCTGTACCGGTTTCAAACTGATGGCTTTTTACCTCAAAATTTGAATCACTCAAAATTTTAAAGGCCTGCTCGCCAGCCGCCTTCCAGGTATTGTTATCGCTGATCATGTAGAGTTGTTTTCCCTTGAATTCTGCTGCAATATCGGGCAGTTGCTGAATTACACCTTTGCCAATGGCGATTTTTTTTATCGACAGCGAGTGGTGTCGTCCACATGAGCAATCAAAATCTGCTTCTGCCATTTCATTCATAGACATTTTTAAAATTTCATTCATTTTTACGCTTCTTTCTTTTTTAAACCCGTTCCGATGCTTGCTCAATCGCCAGTAGTTTTTTTCCGCATTCCGCATCAGTAACTAAAACATTAATATACCCGCCTTTTATGGCACCCTGGATAGCCAGCGCTTTTTCAGGACCACTGGCAACCCCAATCGAATGTGGAACCCGTCGCAGCTTTTTAATATCAACCCCAATCACACAATTGTCGGCAGCAAATGGTTCGGTGCTACCATTGATATCAAAAAACTGCATGCAGACATCCCCCACCACATTTTTCTGACGCATTGTTTCCATATCCTTTTCATCATAATAACCGGTGGACATAATGGCCGAACCACGATTAGGAACCCCGATTCCAACTACCGCCACGTCCAGGCCATCGCCCATTTTAATGATCCGTTTGATATCCGGTTCCTTCATCAGTTCCTCTTTAATCTTGACTCCTGACACCCGAGCTGGCGCATGGAGCAAATAAGAAACACCACCAAAAGCCTTGGCCAGAGCTTCCACAATCGTATTGGAGTGGAGTTCCATACCCAGATGTCCAATTCCACCAATCAGCGGGATAAAGGTCACCCGCTTTAAGGTTCCCTTTGACACAAAACGATAGATCTGGCCGATAGAAGAACCCATCGATATCCCGATAATGGTATCATCTTTGATCAATCGTTCCAGATAATTGGCGGTCGCCTTAGCCAACTCATCTTTCTGATCCCGGTTATCCTGTTTGCTATCTACGATAAAAACCTCTTTTAAACCATATCGGCTTTCCAGTTTCTTTTCCAGATCCACGTAATTGTTGCCAAAAATTGGATCGATGACAATTTTGACAATCCCGCGCGCCTTGGCATTCTGAAGAATCCGCGACACAGTTGGTCGTGAAAGCCCCAATTCCTTGGCAATCAACTTCTGATTAATATCCTGATTGTAGTACATCTCACAAATTTTCACCATCAGACGCTCATCATCAACTACCTTTTTCATTTTTATTACCTCTCTTGTTTCCGGCTAATTACTTTTGTTTTTATTCGCATCTGAAATTTTGTAACTATAATCCTTATTATATTTATTTTTATAGAAAAGTCAATCATTTCGTTGTTTTTTGTAAAAAAGAATACACTAAAAGGCCATATATGTTTACACGTGTAAACATATATGGCCTTTTTTAGTTCTTGACGCTTGCATCGTTTATAGGGCAATATCCCCTCTTTCTCCAGTTCGGATTCGAATACATTCTTCCACAGGCTTGATAAAAATTTTTCCGTCACCAATTTCACCTGTCCGAACCACGCTCATAATCAATTGGACGATTTCTTCCACCTGATCATCAGCCACCACTATTTTAATTTCAATTTTTGGAATCATATTCATCATCACGGTGGTACCCCGATTATGGGCAATCCAGCCATACTGATTGCCACATCCCAACACCTGACGAATATTCATACCGTTGATCTTTGCCGCCAAAAATGCGTCCTTCAAAGGTTCCAGTTTTTCTGGACGGATAATCGCTTCAATCATTTTCATAAGTTTTTCCTTTCTTTACTGAATGAGTAACCCTGATTTTCTGGTTACCCTACCGTACTTCAACACTATTTTACTGATCAATACCAGAAAATGCTGGATAACCTTGTTCACTATGTTCACTGATATCCAGGCCCAATGCTTCAGCTTCAGGTGTGACCCGTATTTTCATCACTTTTTTGAGCACCGTCATAATCACTGCTGTCATAACGGCTGAGTAGATAATTGAAATACCCACCGCCGTCAGTTGAGCAACCAATAATTCGGTGGCTCCAAAAAACAGACCATCCCATTGAGCAATCGGGTTAATGGCTGATTGAGCAAATAGCCCGGTGGCAATACCGCCCCAAATTCCACCAATCCCATGACATCCAAAAGCATCCAGCGCATCGTCATACCCGAATTTATGTTTGACCTTTGTCATAAAGAAGAAGCAAATCGGGCTGACCAATGCACCAATCACCAGTGCGGCTGAAAAGGCTACAAATCCCGCTCCTGGTGTAATTGCAACCAGACCAATAATTGCGCCAGTGACTGCTCCCATAACGGTCACTTTTTTATAAAGCACCGTTTCAATTGTCATCCAGCTTAACATTGCTGCGGCTGATGAAATCATTGAATTGACAACGGCCTGAACCGCCAAACCATTGGCCGCCAGAGCAGAACCTCCATTAAACGCAAACCATCCGACCCATAAAATAGCGCCACCGGTAAAAAACATGGGAATATTGTGCGGATGATAAGATTGAATCCCATAACCTTTTCGGGTTCCCAGTATGATACAGGCAATCAGGCCGGAAACCCCAGAACTGATATGAATAACGTTTCCACCGGCGAAATCGACTGCTCCTAATCCAGCGATAAAACCGCCAGTCCCCCAAACCATATGGGCCAGTGGGTAATAGACGAGTAACAGCCACACGGTTATAAAGATAAACATGGCTGAAAACCGCATTCGCCCTGATAAGGCGCCGACCAGAATGGCCGGTGTGATAATGCAAAACATTAACTGAAAGATCGCAAACAGCGCCCCCGGAATATTGGCGGCATATGGACCCGCTTCAGTAGCACTGACGCCATTAAAGAACGCATTACTTAAATTCCCGACGACTCCCAATCCTCCCACGTCTGTGCCAAAAGAAATTGAATAACCGACTGCAAACCACATCACCGTTGCCAGCCCGCAACAAAATACAACTGACATTAAGGTATTGATCACATTTTTCCTACGCACCATTCCTGCATAAAACAATCCCAAGCCGGGAGTCATAAAAAATACCAGCATTGAGCTGATTAAAACAAATGCCACATCTCCAGAATTAATCATACTTTCCTCCAAATTCTCTGTGTCTTGATTTCATTAATAACAAATACCTGTTGACTTCATTGAATTTTGCAATTTATCAACATTACTCCTTGGTTTGATTTTATTACTCCCTTCTTATTAATTCTTTATTTTCAAATCACTGCAAACGCAACAGTGACCAATCTGATCAACCCATTTTTAAAACTGACGGTTTAGCGTCAATCGCTACTCGTGTCCTCATTGACAAGCTGGTTTATTCTCGGCAGAAAATCCAATTCACAAAAAAAGACCATAACAAAAAAAGCTATCGTCTTTGATAATTTAAATGCGATTCAAAACGCATTTCAGTTTAAATTTTCTGCTTCGGTGATAATTCCAATCACTTCGCTATTATTTAAGGTTGATTCATTTATTTAATAATAAAAGCTGATTCCCTATTGATTCAGCACTTCAGATTATAGCACTGAAAAAAACAGGAGTCAATCACTGAATGATTGACTCCTGTTTAATCATTTTTTATTGTTGTGATGTAACCACCACATCTTTTGTCTGTTTTTGGCCATTTCGCTCAAAGGTAACGCTCACCTTCTCGCCCGCATCAACTGCATAGAGAATTTCTTTCATCTTAAGCATAGTATTGGTTTTAACCCCATTGATTTCTTTGATGATATCGCCAGCTAGCAGTCCGGCATTGGCAGCACCGCCGCCTTGTTGCACCGATGCGATATAGATCCCTTCATTAAAGTCGACCTTGCTGTCGGTGACATAATAATCGGCAATCGCCCGATCATATCCAGTGATTCCCATCACAGTGGCATCAAACTTACCGGTTGCCACAATCTCGTTAAGAATTGGTTTTAAAATATTAATCGGAATGGCAAAACCCATGCCTTCACCTGTGGTCAGTTTATAGGTATTAATACCGATCACCTTGCCATTTTTATCGACTAGCGGTCCCCCGCTATTTCCCGAATTAATTGAAGCATCGGTTTGGATCAGGTCTTCGGCCAACCCACTGTCTAGAGGAATACTCCGATTAATTGCAGAGACAATGCCAGATGTTACCGTTCGCTCAAAATTTAGCCCCAATGGATTACCCACTGCGACCGCCAGTTCGCCGACAACGACATTGTCTGAATCACCCAGTTCAAGAACCGGTAAATCCGTTGCATCAATTTTTATAACCGCCATATCAAGAGTTGAATCCGACCAAATCAGTTTAGCATCATACGTTTTCCCATCAGCCAGTGATACGGTCATGCCTGAAATATCATTTGAAGCAACATGTTGGTTCGTGGCAATATAGCCATCACTGGTTAAAATAAAACCGGAACCAACCCCGCTTGCTTCCTGCGGACCATACGCGGTCATAGCCACTCCGGTTGTCTCAATCCCCACCACCGATGGCGGCACAGTTTGAGCGATCGCTTCAACCACCGAGTCTGCCGATCCCTGGTTAACGACAATTTCATTCTTAGCGCCTTGTATCACGGTGCTGTTGTCGAAAAAAAAGTCCACACCAAGGAATAAAGCGCCCACAATTATACCGCCAACTATTGCACCAAGCATACCGATAATAAGAGAATTTGGCTTTTTTTCTTTTTTCAGATCGTCATCCATCGTTTCTCCTCAATCTTAGTTGAAGATCTCACAGGTTAATTGTCTCACTGGCACTACTTCTTTTGGCCACACAAAGTTTCACATCCTTATCCAGAACTATCCCAGCTTCTGATAATATCCGGGCGGTAGTTTCGTAAGCAAGCAGGGGATAATTGTTTTCCTGACTGAGATGGGCCAACACCAACTGCTTCGTGCCTTCCTGTACCAGCGCCAAAGCCAAATCACCGGCGGTCTCATTGGATAAGTGTCCGAAATCACTTTTTATCCGCTGCTTGAGATAAAAAGGATACGATCCAGCTTCCAGCATCGACACGTCATGATTAGACTCCAGCACCACCAAATCGCAACCACTAAGGGCACCGCGCATTTCTGGAGTTATAATCCCGGAGTCAGTGGCAATTCCCAACCGCTTTTTTCCGTCAAAAATGACAAATCCGGCTGAATCTGCTGCATCATGGGATGTTTTAAAGGCTTTGATTTGAAGATCCTGAATATCAAATGGTTTTTCAAAATCAAAGATTTTAATATTATGTTCAGCGATTTTACCCAGGCTTTTTAGCATCGCTTCCCAGGTCTTTTCATTGGCATAAATCGGCAGGTCAAAACGACGCGATAATACCCCCACCCCATGGATGTGATCACTGTGTTCATGGGTCACCATAATACCGCCGATTTCTCGAAGATCCTCCGCGATAAGGTCCATGGCACTCTGGATCCGTTTCCCACTGAGCCCAGCATCAATGAGTATCTTTGTGTTGTTGTTTGAGATAAATAAACTGTTACCTGAACTTCCACTATATAGACTACAAAATTTCAATCGCTGCTCCCCTGTTCATTTTAAAAAACGATGTAAAACTATTCCATTTAAATGCACCAGGGGCCAGTCAAATTGTTAGGTTAATCCTAGCGAATGATGCTTAAACCTGACTTAACCTAACTTTACGAGATTTAAGGTAATCTTTTACCAATTCCTTCCATCAGTCAGAATCGAACTAAAGAAAAGAAGGGTCTTTCTCGGAAATTCGCCGAATATCAGCTCCCAGGTTTCTCAGGTTTTCCTGTAAATTTTCATATCCCCGATCAATATGAATAATTTCAGTGATTTTTGTTTCACCATCGGCAATCAAACCAGCAATAACCATGGCGGCTCCAGCTCTTAAATCGGTGGTTTTTATTTTAGTGGCCGATAAGGTCTCCACCCCAATAATACTCGCGGTCCGGCTGTTAATCGAAATATTGGCACCCATCCGGCGCAGTTCATCCACATATTTAAAGCGGCTTTCGAAGATACTTTCAGTAATGGTGCTAGTACCTTGGGCGATTGTCATTAATACGGCCATTGGTTGCTGCAGATCGGTCGGAAAGCCCGGGTACGGCATGGTCTTGACATTCACCGCTTTTAAGGGATGCTTGCCGATAACCCGAATCCCATAGTCTTCTTCCATAACAATAACACCCATTTCGCTGAGTTTAGCCGTGATCGCCTCCATATGCTTGGGAATGACATTTTTTATTAAAATATCTCCTTGTGTGGCCGCTGCGGCCATCATATAGGTACCAGTAGTAATCTGATCCGGAATCACTGAATACTCGCAACCATGCATTTCTTCAACCCCAACGATCTTGATAACATCTGTTCCCGCACCCTTGATGTTTGCTCCCATCAGGTTCAAAAAGTTAGCCACATCAACGATGTGGGGTTCTTTGGCGGCATTTTCAATAATTGTTTTGCCATCAGCCCGGACTGCCGCCAACATGATGTTAATCGTTGCACCGACGCTGACCACGTCGAGAAAAATATGGGCGCCTCTCAGTTCTGGTGCCTCCATTTTTACCTGACCATGTTCAATCACCACGGTTGCTCCCAAGGCCTGGAAGCCTTTGATATGCTGGTCAATCGGGCGATCGCCAATATTACAACCACCGGGCAATGGCACAATCGCCTTGCGATAGCGTCCCAATAAAGCACCCAGCAGGTAATAAGAAGCCCGCATTTGACCCGTTTCCTCTTCATACTCCGATACGTCATATGAAATTGGTTTTTCGGTATTAATAATCAAAGTATCTTTTTCTCTATATATTTCAGCGCCCAATTTTTCCAGAATAACAATCATCTTGTTAACATCTTTAATATCGGGAACATTTTCTATCTTACTTGAGCAGGCACAAAGCACCGCAGCTGGAATTATTCCCAGTACCGCATTTTTTGCCCCGGAGATCGTAACCTCGCCTTGTAGGGGGTTACCTCCTTCTATAATAAAAGCATCCATATTTATTCCTTTCAGTGCAAGTGTATATGCAATATCCAATTGGTAATTATATCATAAGTTTCATTTTTATCAAGAAATCTTGAGTTTTTATGCCATTTTTTTATCTGCCTGCCGGTTTTTCTTATACTCTTTAAGAATTCTTTTCTCGGCCTAAAGAAAACAGGAATTCCTCACAAATTAAATGTGATGTGATATAATAACATCATTGTATTTATACAATTAAAAGATTTTAAGTAAAAAAGATTATCAATCCATAACTTGAGGTAAAAAATGAATCGTTTTGAATTAGTTTCCAGCCATGATGACCTGGGTGTGACACCCATTGAAAATATTTTTATTAATCACTACATGCCCATGGCTCGGGGGGACTACGTCAAGGTCTATCTTTATGGCTTAAAGCGATGCTTTAATCAGGGTCTGACCCCAATCAGTAATGAAGATATCGCCAAGGATCTGAATTTATTGGAGACCGACGTAAAAAAAGCCTGGGATTATTGGGCATCTGAAAAAATTATCGCTATTGAATACACCGGCACCCGCGATGCACTGGTCCGTTTTTATAATATCACCGGCACCATCCTCTATAAAAATGAGGCCATCCCGGAGACCACCATTCCTAGAAATACGCAATCCTCCAACAGCATCGAAGACCGAATTCAACGCATGTACACCACCATCCAGGATATGTATGAAAGCCGGACCATCACCAAAAAAGAAACCCTGCTTTTTAAGCGCTGGCTCGATGACTACAATTTCACTCCGGAAGCGGTGATCCTGATTGTGGAGTATTCCATTAATATGATCAATAAAAAAGACCGCACCTTTACCCCGGCCCAGGTGATCTCCTATCTGGAAACTGTCGCTAAAAGCTTTCATGCTGCCGAGGTTCGGGATCATATTGAGGCCGAAGCTTATATCAAAGACTCCGCCCATAAACGAACGAGCTATTATCAAATCTTTAAATACCTGGGAATTCAACGAAACCCCATGGTTTCTGAGCGACAAATGATGGACACCTGGTTTAAGAATTACGGTTTCTCCATGGAAATCATTGTCCAGGCTTTATCCCGAACCAATAAACCGAATATGAAATATATTGACGGGATCCTGAAAAATTGGCACGAACAGGGCTTTAAAACCCTGGAAGACATTAAAAACGACAAACCAAAACCCAAATTTGATCATAAAGAAGCCCTTGAACCGATGAGTGATTCCCGTAAACAGGCTTACCTGGATATGGAAGTTAACTACGCCGAGGATTTATGGCCGGAACTGGAGATAAGTGATGAAGACCTATAATGCCGCCTTTGCCCTGCTACAAAAAAAACAGCATGCTTACCAATTTAAACAACGCCAAAAAAAAGAAGCCCTCTATCGTCAGATACCCGCGCTTTCTGATCTGGATAATCAAATCAATCGCCTGGGAGTTGCCCTGATCCGGGCCACCGTCGCCAATGAACTGGATAAAACCGCTGCCATCCGGAAGCAAATGAGTGCGCTTGAAACCAGAAAAAAAGATTTTGCCGGAGAAAAGGCCGCTCTACTAAGCCATTCGTATTATTGCTCGCTTTGTCAGGATTCAGGAATTCTTCCTGAAGGACCTTGCTCTTGTCTTAATCAATGTCTGGCCGAAATCAGTTTTTCCAGCTATGACTTAAAAACCCGGGCCCAACGGGAAACCTTTGAAACCTTTAATTCCGACTATTATTCAGAGCAGCCCATTGGTTCTACAACTGCCAGTCATCGGTCCAATGCCCTCAACATTAAACAAAATATGTTAAAATATTGTCAGAATTTTGAAACGATTGAAGATCAGCTTCTTTTTGTCGGTCCGCCTGGCGTGGGCAAAACCTTTATGTCCAATTGCATTGTCAACAAACTCACTGAAAAGGGCTATGGGATTGTCTATGTCACCGCTGCTCACCTGGTCGCCAGTATTCAGGATCAACTTTTCCGGGAAAAGAAAACATCGACCGAAATTTATGAACCACTGCTGCTCTGTGATCTCTTAATTATCGATGATCTAGGGGCTGAATTTTCTTCAGAATACAGCCAAAAACAGCTCTATGAGGTCATCGACAGCCGCCTTAATGCCGAAAAAAAGATGATTATTTCCAGCAATCTGACGGTGCTTAAAATAAAATCACTATATGACGAACGGCTTTCCTCACGGATCTCTGGCTATTTTAAAACGATTCCCTTTCTGGGTGAAGACATTCGTATTCTCAAGGCCCGGCGGGGCCGTTTATAAAAAAACCGGTCTCAGCTAATCGCCGAGATCGGTTTTTTCTCATTTCATTTTTTTATTGCGGCTTGGTCATCCCATAGATATCATAAATTTCCTGAGTATATTCCCCGTCTTCTTGGTATACAATCAGGGGAGCATCCGTTTTTAACCCCGGTTGACCGCTTTTTCGCCCCTCAATCAAAACCAGATTGGCCTCTTTTTTTAAGGATGGGTAAATAAATTGCAGCTGTTTGACCTCGATTTTATAAAGGCGCATCAAAGAAATGATATCCCCCAGCCGTTCCGGTCGATGAACCAGAAACAGGCGTCCCCGATCCTTTAGCATTCGTTTGCTGAAAATGAGAATGTCTTCAATACTACACAAAATTTCATGTCGGGAAATTGTCTTGGTTTCACAATTATTTTTCAGCCCCGCCTGGGCCCGCATGTAGGGCGGATTACTGACCACCACATCATACGTGTTTGGCAGAATTTCACTACCAGGGTTTTTAATATCCCCGGCAATGATCCGGATCTGGGCTGACAAACCATTGAGCGCCATACTCCGCCTGGCCATTTCCACGAGCGGTTTTTGAATCTCCAGCCCAGTGAGTGAGGCTGCCTTTGTTTTGCCATAAAGTAATAATGGAATAATCCCTGTTCCGGTTCCCAGATCGATGATGTGGGGAGATCCCTTTGTTAACCGGGAAACAAACCAGGATAGCAACACTGCGTCCATACCAAAACAGAAATAATCCGGATTTTGAATAATCTTCAAATTATTAAGCCCTAAATCCTCGATTCTTTCCCCTTTTTTTATAAAGTTATCCACAATTAACTCCTCCTATTCCACACGTTTTTTATATTTTCCAGGTTTGTCAACAGGTTTATCCACAAATTCGTCGATTCTATCCACTATTTGTGGATAACTTTTGTAAACAACGCCAATTATGCTCAAAACATCCCTAATCATGGGATTTTCTGATCTGCCTTTTTACAACCGGCCTGTTGATAGTTTTTTAATAACTTATCCACATATACACAGCTAAAAGTTGAAACAAATCAGCCGGTTCTTAAGAACCCTTTAAACAGGCGACTTAAACTTTTTTTACTTAAAAAAACCGGTCTTTCTAGCTGTTGATAAAAATATTTATCTGAATTTACGGCCTTTTTTCGATTTTTCCTTTAATCTATGCCAAATCTTTGCTATAATGTGTAGTTGTAGAGGACCGTTTCTAATTCACTGTCGGTTGACCCGCCTCTAAAAGCTCCTTTATCATCCATGATTATGATGATAAAGTCAATGACCAAAAATTATTGCAACGAAATTATTTGCGAAAGCGATGGATATATATGAATAATGACAAAATCCAGCCGAGTAAATTGGATATTATTCTCGAAAAAAAACAGCTTCTGGATGCGACCATCCAGGACTGTGAAATACGAATAGATGCAAAGCTTACTTCACTCCTAGAAGACGGCTTTATTTCGCGAGAAATGAATCCTGAGGCTGTTGAAACAACTATTCATGATCCCTACCACCCCAATGAACATTTTCTTTCTGGGGTGGATATTTCGGATGATGATGCGCTCGATCAGGCCGTCCTCAATTCCCGTCCTTTCGAAACCCGGACAAACCAGCTTGCCTTTAATGGCGATCTTCTCAGTAAAAAAACATCACCACTTAGTGACAAGGTTGGCTTTTCCACCCCCAACGGTGAAATTGAGGATGATGAGGAACTGCCTACCCTATCTAAAATATTAGGACGGACCACGCCTTACGCTTCTGAAGCGGAGCGGACCTCAACCATCCCCAAAATGGCAACGGCATCTGAGATCGCCAATAAAGCCATGCCAGGCACAGGTGACAATTTTTCCCATTCCAGCTTTTCTGAAACAAAGCCGTTAGCGGAAGTTGTCCCAAATCCAATAAACACCGCTCCTCCCCCCGAACTGAAAAAAACACCGCCACGTCAGGTAGAAAAACCCGTTCTGACTACGAAACCGCCGGATCTGGAAAAAACACCACCCAAAAAAGCAAAACCGGAAAAGAGACAGACGAAGGCAGACAGACAAAAGAAACCACCAAAAAAAGCAAACCACAACCCCATCCAAAAGCCTAGCTTAACCAATATGGTTCCGCCGCTTGTTTTTTTCTTTATGGGATTAATGGTTTTTGGAGCTTTTCTGATTTTTACCGCCTCGGACTTTAACTTTATTGATTACTCGGTGGTATTTATTTTATTTACCTGTCTGATTTTTACCATTGCTATGCCCTATGGTGCGAGTATCTTTTTTATGATCCTGCTACTCTGCAGTTATGTGGTTTTAACCCTCATTTCTGTTTTCTACCTGGGCGTTCCCTTTAACTTGTATCAGATCGGCTGGCTGGTTGTGATCCCGATGATTTTATGGAGCTCGGCATTATTAATCAAAAAGGTCCGGGAGCTTTTCCATTTCAAAAAAAATCTGGAACAACAAATTGCTTCCTATGACAATCTGGAAGAAAGTCCCGGATTAACCATTGAGAAAGCCTACTACAAGGATCTCAAATACGCCATGGATCGGGCTTCCCGAGGCGAAACGATTCTTACCCTGGAAATGATTACGGTTTGCCATCTGGACGAACTCAAAACCATGAACGGAGCAAGGCTTTGGGATGAGATTCTTTATAAAACCTTAAAGATTATCAAAAACTACTGCTACAGTAATCATCTGATTTATATTCTAGATGGCAGTGTCTTCAGTATTCTGATGGAAAATACTTCCGTAAAAAATCAGTTGCTGATTAATCAGGAGATTACCGATGCCTTCAATGCGCTGATATCAGAATATGAAGCCATAGAAGCGGATGTAAAACTAAACATTGCTGCGATTCCCTACACCCGGGATATCACCAATCCCTTCGACTATCGGGCCATCGTTTTAAGGCATCTAAAAAAATAAAGCAGAAACCGCGTGATCGGTTTCTGCTTTTTTATTTCAATCTTTTTATAATCGTTTTTTCTAAAAAAAGCAGGATGTGCGACGCACATCCTGCTTTTTATTCATTTTAATAAATAATATATGCTTCCAGATTCTGTCGTCCAAATTGAATACAGGCATCGTAGGAATCCATATAAATATCGACGATTCCCTGAGTTACTGCACCGCCCCGGTCTTCAACCGTATAGGTGGTACCCATGGCCGGAATATAAATCTTAGTGCCGAAGGGCAAACCACTCCAGGCTGCTACGGTGTGATTGGCTTTTGGCATCACACCCAATGCGGTTGCATTTCCCGTTGCCGTATAAGCCGTACACTGAATGGTCATTTTTACGGCCCCTTCCGGAATCGTATTGGTCGCTGTTGTTTGTGTGGGCGCCGGTGTTTCAATTACCGGAGCTGGAACCGGCTCTTTTACTACTGGTGTTTCAACCACGGGAGTCTCGACCACTGCCGGGGGTTTTACCACTGCCGGAGTTTCTGCCACCGCTGCTGGGGTTTCAACCACTGCTTTTGTTCCCACTTCCACAATTTCAGGTGTCGGTGCGGTTACAATTTCATCAAAAATAATTTCTCGTTTAACTTCCACACCATTTTCATAAAGCACCCGTTCAACCTGACTGGATTCGCCATCAACCCCAACCTGAACAGTCTTGCTTTTACCAACTTCCATTTCCGGATTATCTTTATTCTGGGTAGTATAGGTGACAACCTGTCGGCTTGGCAATTCTTCAACCTGAACCCGGATCACCTTAATTTTCTTTGCATCTTCTAAGCGCGTCGATTTGCCAGGTTCAACCCGGTCAAGATCTTCTAGTTCGATCTGATACTCTTTGAGTAAATCACCCACAGTTTTTGCTTCTGTCTGATAAATAATGGTTTTCCCGTCAAAAGCCAGCTCACCACTGGCTTTGCTTTTCACTTCGATATTATCAACCGTAAACAGTACCGATTTGGTATTCACATTGACAGAATATTGATCACCCAGTTTTATCCCGTTGTCTTCAAGCACATCGCCAACATTTTGGAATATGCCACCGCTGAGCATTCTCTCGTTGTCATCAACGGTTACTTTGATCTCCTTAGCAAAAACAAAAGAACTGGCCGTTCCTACCACACAGGTGATGATCACACTGGCCATCCCGATCTTAAGAATCGACTTTTTTCTTTTATTCGAACTCTGATTCTTTTTTTCTATCATAAAACCTCCATTTCGATTTCAATCCTCAGATCGAAACTCCGTTTCGTTACAATTTCTTTACAATTCGATTGTACTTCATTTCCGGATAATTGTCAAGATTAGAATTTACTAATTGACTTTTCTTAATTTTTCATTTAGAATATAGCTAATTAAATAAAAACAAACCATTGATGCGGAGATAACGGTGGAAGATGCACTAACAGAGAGCGAGGTAGGCTGAGAGCCTTGCAGAACGCAATCCATCAAATGGACCGCTGAGGGCATGGTCAAAGGTTTCGGCCGAGTATTCCATGACGTGACAACTACGTAAGTGTTGAGGAATATGTTGGTATTCTGCAGAGATAGGTCTGATCCTGTGAAAAAAGGTGGCACCACGAGTCGTTATACTCGTCCTTTACGTTTAGTAGAGGACGAGTTTTTTGTATTTACAGACGTCTAGTCTGTAATGATTTAACAACAGAAAGAAAGGAAATGCCATGAAAAAGATACCCTATAAGATTTATTTAAGTGAAGATGAGATGCCGAAATACTGGTTCAATCTCCGGGCCAAAATGAAGGAGCTGCCTGAGCCTTTTGTAAATCCCGGCACTGGTGAATACTGTACCAAAGAGGAACTGCTGCCTGTGTTCTGCGAAGAACTGGTGGATCAGGAACTTAATACCACCGAGCAGTACATTGAAATTCCCGAAGAAATCCGTGATTTCTATAAAATGTACCGACCCTCGCCCCTGGTCCGGGCCTATTGCCTGGAAAAAGAGCTGGATACTCCGGCTGAGATCTATTATAAATATGAAGGAACCAACACCTCCGGTTCCCATAAGTTAAACTCTGCTGCTGCCCAGGCCTATTACGCCAAAAAACAGGGCTTAGCCGCATTAACCACCGAAACCGGTGCCGGACAATGGGGCACTGCTCTGTCAATGGCCTGTGCCTACTTTAATCTGGACTTATCCGTTTATATGGTTAAGGTTTCAGCGGAGCAAAAACCCCATCGCCGGGCAGTCATGGAAACCTATGGCGCCAAGGTGATTGCCTCCCCTTCCAACACCACCAACGCCGGACGAAAAATTCTAGCTGAAACCCCAGACACCAACGGCTCGTTAGGTTGTGCCATCAGCGAAGCCATTGAGGTGGCCGTCACCACCGACAGTTGCAAATATGTCCTGGGCAGCGTTTTAAACCATGTCGGTCTGCATCAATCTATCATTGGGTTAGAAACCCAGATTGCCTGTGACAAATATGACATCAAACCGGATATCATCATTGGCTGCGCCGGAGGCGGGTCCAATTTACTGGGTCTGATTGCGCCGTTTATGGCCGACAAAATTGAAGGCAAGAATGACATCGACTTTGTTGCTATTGAGCCAGCATCCTGCCCATCGTTAACCCGGGGACGTTATGCCCTGGACTTTGGCGACACCGGGAAAACCACTCCACTCATTCGGATGTACACCCTAGGCAGCGGCTTCATGCCTTCACCCAACCACGCTGGTGGATTACGCTACCACGGGATGAGCCCAATTATTTCCAAGCTTTACCATGACGGCTATATCCGCGCTAAATCTTATACCCAGAATGAAGTTTTTGAAGCGGCCACCCAGTTTGCCCGAATCGAAGGCATCCTGCCTGCCCCCGAATCAGCTCATGCCATTAAAGCCGCTATTGATGAAGCTGTGGCCTGCAAGGCATCCGGCGAAAAGAAAGTCATCGTCTTTGGCTTAACCGGCACCGGCTACTTTGATATGACTGCCTATATGAACTACAACGCTGGCAACATGACCGACTATATTCCTACTGATGAAGATCTTCAAATCGGTTTTGACAGTCTGCCCCAAGTCGAACAAAAATAACGACTCATAGAATAAAGGCCGCCAGACAATGGATGACATCCATTGTCTGGCGGCCTGTTTTTTTGACTGCTATCGCAAGCGTCCCTGTTTTTTTAGTGCCGCCTTAACGGTGGGATAGAGATCAAAATCCGTATGGGGCAAAAACCGGGCGGCATACATCCGGGAAATAAAATCAGTGGCCGCTCCAAACTCCAGATACTCGATCCGTTCCTGAAGCATCGTGACCGTTTCCATTTTATCACCGTTGGTTAGTAGGGCATAAGCCCCATTTAAGGAACTATTTCCCAACGAAACAAAACGTTCTCGGGGTAAATCCGGATAAAGACCGATGGTGATCGCTGACTCCAGATTAATGTAAGTCCCAAAAGCCCCAGAAACATACAGCCGATCAACATCCATGGCCTCAACACCCAACCGTTCCAGCAGATAGGCAACCATGGTGCTGGCGGCAGCTTTCGTATCGATAAATTGGCTCATATCCTTTTGCGTAAAAAGCAGTTCTTCACCACTACCGGACTCATCCCGGGTGGCGTATAGAACCCCATATTCTTCGCCACGTTTAACAATCCGGCGGGATTTCTCGGGATTAAAGCGACCTGAGAAATCAATCCAGCCGCTTAACAGCATCTGGGCAATCAGATCAACAATCCCCGACCCACAAATACCCAGGGGCCGATGACCGCCGATGGTTGTCAGTCTGAGCTCATTTTCGACAATAATAACCGAATCCACAGCCCCAGCGGTGGCCTTCATGCCGTTTTTACTGATACCGCCTTCTAATGCCGGTCCGGCTGCTCCGGCTCCGGCCACCAAAAAGTTCTTATTTCCTAAGACCATTTCACCGTTGGTACCAATATCGATAAATAATCCCAATTCATCTTTTTCGTGAAGACCGGCCAGCAGCAAACCGCTGATAGTATCACCGCCTAAATAGTTCGCAACCGAGGGCATACAATAAAGATAGCCACTGGTATTAAGCCCCAGATCCCAGGCGTCAAGATAACCGGTATGATTAAACACCGGCGCAAAAGGATACTCGAAAATGGGCCAGGGATCAATACCCAATAAAAAATGGATCATCGTGGTATTGCCAGAAACAACCATGATACAGGATTTCTGAGCATTGATTCCAGTTGTTTCTTCCAGTCGATTCATCAGGGCATTAAAGGTACCAATCGTTGCTTCCTGCACAGCCAGAAGATGAGCCGGTTTATTTTTGGCATAAAAGATACGACTGAGAATATCATCACCATACGCAATCTGATGATTTAGGATACTTTCTTCACCCAGGACCTTACCGGTATTTAAATCCACCATCCTCATTGCCACGGAGGTACTGCCCAAATCGACGGCCAACCCAAAATGGCGATGCCGCCAATCCCCGGGTTCCAGTTCCACCAGCTCCCAGGTTGCGCCGCTTTTTACCAGCGTCAGCGTAATCTCCCAATTGGCTTCCCGGCACAAGGGGTATATTTTTTTTAGTAGGCGTCGAGAAAAACGCACCGCTCCAAAATCTGGAGTCAATGCGTTAAGAATGCGTTCCTGATCACCGATAATATCCCCATTTCCGGGTGGTGAAATGGTTAAAAATATTTTTCTGGATAACGCCTGAATTTCTTGATCTCCCATACCCACCTCAAGTTTTAATTAATGACTGCTAACGGTTCCATATTTCCAACCGCCGATGCCGCCAAGATTATAAATGTTCTGATATCCCATTTTGACCATCTGACTCGCAGCACTTTGAGATCTGCCGCCACTCAAACAGTAAACAAAGATCGTAGCATTTTTATCCGGAACGATTTTATCCACCGTCTGAATCTGGCCTAATGGTAGATTAATACTATTCGGAATATGTTGGCCGGCATATTCATTTTTTTCTCTCACATCGAGAAGCACGATTGGTTCATTGGCATCCAATCGTTTTTTGGCCTCAGCCGGGGATATTCTTTTTACTGAATTTTTTGACTCTGATTTTCTTGATAATAAGTTTAACATAATAAAACCTTCCTTTATATAATTTATTGGTGTAAATTTTAATACTTCTTTATTATGTTATTATCTTATCGCCTTTGCCGTTTTTTTTCTGTGATGATGTCACATAAATCATCAGCTTTCTAAAGATTTTTCAGCCATAAATCAGAACTTGTTCACGCAATAAACACTTAGCAATATTATCCTGTTTATATTATAATGAGAAAAAGAGGTGACGTGGATGTATAAACTATTAATAACGGATGATGAAGAAAAAATCCGAGTACTGATTAAAAAATACGCAATTTTTGAAGGTCATACGGCGGTTGAAGCCTCAAACGGGATGGAAGCCGTTGAACGCTGCCGCAACGAAACCTTTGATATTATTATTATGGATATTATGATGCCGGAACTGGATGGTTTTTCTGCCGTCAAAGAAATTAGAAAAACCCAAAACATTCCGGTCTTGATGCTTTCTGCCCGAGGTGAAGAATATGACAAGATTCATGGCTTTGAACTGGGCATCGACGATTATGTGGTAAAACCTTTTTCGCCCAAAGAACTGATGATGCGCATCGATGCCATCATGAAGCGGGCCGCCCGGGATCAGTCTTTGGAACATGATATCTTTGTGAAGGATGGCCTGACCGCTGACTTTACCGCCAGAAGAATCCTTATCGATAACGAAAGCATCGATATGTCGCCAAAAGAATTTGACCTTATTTTTTATCTGATCCGTAACAAAAACATCGCTTTGACCCGAGAAAAACTGATTACTGAAGTTTGGGGCTATGATTTCTACGGGGATGACCGAACCCTGGATACCCATATTAAATTACTCCGCAAAAGTCTTGGAGAATATGCCCGACTGATCACTACCCTGCGGGGCGTGGGCTATCGGTTTGAAGGTTAAACCATTGAAAAAAAGCAAGTCATTTTTCCCCCAAAAAAATAAATCCCGACAGATCACTATCAAATGGAAAATTTTTCTATTTCTGCTTGGCTTTTGCGGGGTGTTACTGATACTGCTCTGGCTTTTTCAGGTCGTTTTTCTGAACAGTTTTTATAAAAGCATCAAAATCAATGAAATCAAAGCCACTGCCAACACCATTGAAAAGAGTATTAATGACGAGAATATTGCCACCATCATTTCCACCGTTTCTGAAAATAAAGATATTTGCATCAAGGTTTTGTCAAGTTCCGGAGATACCATCTACTCTTCCCATGTTGTCAAGGGATGCATCATTCACAGTAAGCCAACCTTTGATGAAAAAGCGCTTCATTCCGAAGTGACCAACAATGACGGCGAATTGTTTCAGTATTATAATCATGATGGCTACGCCAGAGAAACAGAGCCTGATTCTGTTCAACCTGAAAACACTCAAATTCAGGATAAACCGCCAGCGGAGGAAAAAGAAAAGGATACCCTTATTTACTCTAAAACCATCATCGATGCGAACAATAACGAATTAATTTTGGTACTCAACTCACTGATTTCGCCGGTGAATGCGACGGTTAATACCCTACGGGTGCAACTTTATTATATTACAGCCTTTATGATTCTGTTTTCGGTAATCCTGGCTTTTATCATTGCCAAATGGATCTCCCGACCTATTGAAGCCATCAACGAAAGTGCTAAAATGCTGGCCACTGGTGACTATTCAACCCAGTTTAAGGGAACAGGCTACAAAGAAATTGCCGAGCTCTCAGACACCTTGAACTTTACCGCCAAAGAGCTTTCAAAGGTTGAGCTACTACGTCAGGAACTAATTGCCAATATCTCCCACGATTTGCGCACCCCTCTAACCTTAATCAGCGGCTATGCTGAAGCAATGCGGGATTTACCGGATGAAAACAATTCCGAAAATGCCCAGATTATTGTGGATGAAACCAAACGGTTAACCACCCTGGTTAATGATGTCATGGACATTTCCAAGCTGCAAACTGGCAACATCAATGTCCATCTTCAGCCCTATAACGTGACCGTCAGCTTGAGCAACTCCATTAACAGAATGAATAAAATGATGGAACTCGATGGCTACCAGATTGATTTTATCGCTGACCGGGAGGTTACCCTGACGGCGGATGAAACCCGAATTTCTCAGGCGTTTTACAACCTGTTAACCAATGCCATCAATTATACCGGAGACGATAAAAAAATCACCGTCACCCAGACGATCTTTCAAAATCCGGCCGACGATCTGACCAACTGGGTTAAGATCGAAGTGGCTGATTCCGGCGAAGGAATCGCCGCTGAAGATCTCCCCTATATTTGGGATCGCTATTATAAGGTCGATAAAACCCACAAACGGGCAGTCACCGGCACTGGTCTGGGTCTATCCATCGTCAAATCCATCCTCGATATCCACCACGGAGATTACGGTGTCACCTCAAAGCTTAATGAAGGCTCGATTTTCTGGTTTACGCTAAAAATTTAGTACTGTACAATAAGAAAGATAGCCCAGTACCGACAATTGTTCGCATGTTGTACGTATCGGAGCGGATATGGCAGAGCCTGTCTGATTCTGGGCGCAGGCAACGAGCCAATCATAAGCTTGTTTATAGTTGGCGGCTACCCGCGACCAATGCGAAAGTAGCGTAGCGATTTTCGCATGGCGAAGCAAACAACAGATTAACAATTGGTCGGTAGTTTATTGACTGCCTCAAAGATGCACCTTGGGTGCATCTTTTTTATTTTCAGAACGTTCACAAAAAAAACACAAAATTAACAAACGCTTAACAAACGGGTCGAGTATACTTTAGAAAAGCAACGATATGAAGAAAACTTTATGGAGGTACTATCATGATCACAAAAACTTTTAAACGCTTTGAAAATAAATATCAGTTAAGTGCTAGCCAACTCAAACAACTGATGCCTTTGCTTTTAACCCAGATGAAACCCGATGACTATACAAAAAAAAATGACGGCTATTCCATTTACAATATCTATTATGACACCGAAAATTACGACATTATCCGCCATTCCCTTGCCAAACCCTATTACAAGGAAAAGCTTCGTTTGCGAAGCTATACGATCCCCACATCTCCCGATGATCAGGTTTTCCTGGAACTCAAAAAGAAAATCGGCGGTGTTGTCAATAAACGGCGGGCGATCCTTCGTCTTAATGAAGCATCCCGTTTTGTTTCAAAGCTGGAATACCCCAAAGAACTTAATACCATAAATCGGCTGGTCCTGGAAGAGATTGAGTTTTTCTTAAAAAATCATCTGGTCACGCCCAAGACCTACATCGGCTATCAGCGGATTGCTTTTGTCGGAAAAAACGACCCTGAGCTCCGAGTGACCTTTGACTACAATCTGAAAAGTCGACAGCATAGTCTGTCCCTCGAAAAAGGAGATTTCGGACATTCTCTTATCCCAGCCGATCACTATCTGATGGAGATAAAAATTCTGGGAGCCATTCCTCTCTGGCTGACTCACGCCTTAACCGAATTAGAAATTTACAGCAGCAGTTTTTCCAAATACGGAAAAGCTTATAAGGATTACCGCCAGCAAAGTATTGGCAAGTTGATTAACCTTCCCATTTACACTAATGATCAGATCAATAGCAAATTGACACCCTGTGTTAATAACTAAAGGAGACCACTCATGATTGAATCACTTTTTTCCACCACCCTGACCGAAACCCTAACGATTGAGAGCACCTTAAGCGTCATTTTCGCCGCTCTGGCGATGGGTTTGTTTATCAGCTTCGTCTATGTCCGGACCCGAGGCAAAGACGGCTATTCCCCAGGCTTTGTGGTCACATTGATTATGCTGCCGGCAATTATTTCTATCATCATTTTATTAGTCGGCAATAACGTTGCCCGGGCCTTCAGTCTGGCTGGCGCTTTCAGCTTGATCCGTTTCCGAAGTGCCCCGGGAGATCCCATTGATATCTCTTATGTGTTCTTTACCCTGGCGGTAGGTCTTGCCTGCGGTATGGGTTACATTTTATATGGGGCTATCTTTGCGATTATTCTCTGCACGGTGATGGTAATCTTAAGCATCTCAAACTATGGCAAACCCAAGGTTAAAAATATGCAGTTAAAAATCACGATCCCCGAAGATATTGATTTTCAGAACTGTTTTAATGATATTCTAAAGCACTATACGAGCAGTCACAAAATTCAGCGGGTTAAAACCAGTGATTTTGGCTCTCTTTTTGAAATTAACTACACCATTACGTTGAAAAATAATACCGATCAAAAAGAATTCATTGACAAATTACGATGTCGAAACGGCAATTTAAGCATTGTTCTTAATACAGAAGTCATTGATGAAAAAGTTTATATTTAATTTTTTATCACGAAATGGGGCTATTTACACGTACCATTGTGCTATAAATGTACGCCACATTAGTACACTTATAGCGCAATGGTTGTTTTTTTTTATCTTTGTCGTTACTACAACAACACAATATAATCAAGTCACTGTATCCGTTTTGCTTTGCTCAGATTGGGGTTCTATTGACAATCTTCTTATTTGATTTATAATGATAAAGTAAGTTTTTTGTCCTGAATAAGGATAAATTGATAATTTTCAAAGGTGCAAATTATCAACAGAAATTTACATGTTTTACAAAACCAAAATTTTCAAGGGGGAAAATTAATGAATCTTCAAAGACCCAATGGCAACGATGCCACCGAAACTTTCAACCGTTCCAAAAGTGTTGTACCCTGTTCTGGAATCTGTTCACGCTGTGTGGATGGATGTCGGGGTAATTGTGAAGTTTTCAAAGCCACTTTCAGAGGCCGGGAACTGATTTATCCAGGTCCCTTCGGTGATGTAACCGCCGGTGGTGACAAGGATTATCCGGTCGATTATTCTCATTTAAATATTCAGGGTTATGCCCTCGGTGCAAAAGGTTTACCTAACGGCGAAGTGGGCACACCTGACAATGCCCGTTTTCCAAATGTCAGCACCGAATGCGCCTATGGCTGGGATAGCAAAGTGACCATGGCTGTTCCGATTTTTACAGGTGCTTTAGGTTCCACCGAAATCGCCCGCAAAAACTGGGATCATTTCGCCGTTGGTGCCGCTATTTCTGGTGTTACCATTGTTTGTGGTGAAAACGTCTGTGGGATTGACCCCCGACTGGTTCTTAACAAAAACAATATGGTTATTGAGGCTCCTGACATGGACCGCCGCATTGAAGCCTATAAACGATATCACTCCGGCAAGGGCGAAATTCTCATTCAAATGAATGTTGAAGATACTCGTTTAGGCGTGGCCGAATACATCATCAACAAACACAACATTGAAACCATTGAGCTGAAATGGGGCCAGGGTGCTAAATGTATCGGTGGCGAAATCAAAGTTAATACCATCGAACGAGCCATGGAACTGCAAAAACGTGGCTACATCGTCACCCCGGACCCGATGGATCCAGTTATTCAAGCCGCTTTTAACGATGGTGCCATTAAAGAATTTGAACGTCACAGTCGTCTTGGTTTTATCAGTGAAGAAAGCTTTATGGCTGAAGTTGAGCGTTTACGAGCCTTAGGTTATAAACGAATCACCTTAAAAACCGGTGCCTATGGCTTAAGAGAACTGGCAATGGCCATGAAATGGTGTTCAAAAGCTAAGATCGACCTGTTGACCATTGATGGTGCCCCCGGCGGAACCGGCATGAGTCCCTGGCGAATGATGGAAGAATGGGGGATGCCTTCCATTTACCTGCATTCAGCAGCCGTTGAATTTGCCCAGATTCTGGAATCCCAGGGCGAGCGCGTTCCTGACCTGGCCTTTGCCGGCGGATTCAGTAGTGAAGACGGGGTTTTCAAAGCCTTAGCCCTCGGTGCACCCTATGTCAAAGCGGTTTGTATGGGCCGTGCCCTGATGATTCCTGGGATGGTTGGTAAAAACATTGACCAATGGATCAAAGAAAATAAGCTGCCCAAAACCGTTAGCGAATTCGGTTCCACACCAGAAGAAATTTTTGTCTGTTACGAAGCGGTCAAAGACATCGTTGGAGCCAAAGAAATTAAAAATATCCCCTTGGGGGCTATTGGTATTTACAGCTACTCCGACAAAATCCGGGTTGGCTTACAACAATTAATGGCCGGTGCCCGATGTTTTAGTACTGAAAGCATCACCCGCAACGAACTGATGTCGTTAACTGAAGAATGTGCTAAAGTCACCAGAATTCCTTACCTGATGGAATGCGGCCGGGAAGAAGCACTTTCTATTTTAAAAGGCTAGTCCTCCTTAACTAAATATTTTTTCAGCCGTCTGAATTAATCTTAAAGATCGATTCAGGCGGCTGTTTTAATTTGCTATTTTACTCATCCTTAGGTAAAATGAAAATAATTAATCAAAAAGTAATTCATCAATCAAAAGGAGACCAATCATGGGACTAAAAGATCTATTTAAAGATGTTACCGATCTGGCCAAGGAAAGTATTGATTCAATTCAAGCAGATTTAGCTCTTAAAAAAGAAGAACAGGAACGGTTAAGAGCTGAAATGGATCAGCGAATCAAAACCTATACCGATACCCTGGTCGAGCAGCTGCTTAATCCGGTGGAGGCTCCTGCCAGCCCACTGATCAATGCCGGGGATGATGAGGTCACGATGTTTACCAGAAATTTCTCTGATAAACTCTTGCTACCTGCCAACAGCCCCGTTGCAACCAAAATTGAGATGTACCCCAATGACGAAAAAGCTTTGAAAAATGTCTTAAAAAATTTTCCAACCTATTCCATGCAGGAACAGTTCTTATTTCAATTCAAAGATTCCAAAGGTCAGATAATCCTACTCACCACCAGTCATCTTTATTTTAAAATTCTTTTCCCGGAAAACCCGTCATTTTTTGCGATAGGCTCCATTCCCCGTGAAAAGCTCTTTTGCATCACCATTAATAAGGGCGATGCCCACTGCAGCCTCCTTGTTAACGCCATCACCCTGATCACCACCCCGGCCGAAGAAATCAAATCCATCGACATCATCACTTTGACTGAATATCTCGGGCGTCTGAAAAACAATGATTTTGTCATTGATGATGCCCAGGTTGATGCTTTCATTGCTTCCAAACTGGATCCCACCACCCTGGAAATTGTTAAAAGCTTTCTAGAACCCGACGAAAAACTGGTCTATTTTGCCTGGGGGATGGGTAGCCTGGTTTCCAAAAAGTTCATCACCTGTACGAATCGCAAAATTGTGCTCTATGACCGCGATTTAGAGACGAAAAAAAGTTTTCCTTATGACCAGATTTTGTCTCTGACCACCCAACTGAGCACGGTTTCTTTTCTGGATTTATCACTCACCCTGGGGATGAACCCCAATGATACTGAAATAAAAACAGCCGATGCGATCGAAACCATCAGCATCCTCTATGCTGGCGAAGCCGAGCGGCTTAAAGCGATTTATAACACCTACAAGCCGGCTGAAGTTACCCCGGATGCTCCCGATTCGTCCGCTTCTGAAGCCTTTGAAACTGTCCCTCAAGCCACTCCACCGGCTCAAGAAGATCCGATTGCGCTGATCGAAAAATTAGCGGTTCTAAAAGAAAAGGGCATTATCAGTGAGGAAGAATTCAACCAGAAGAAAGAACAACTCCTGGCCAAATTATAAACAGCGGAGGTTGTTAATAAACTACCGCACCGACCAATTGCCGGTTATCTTTTTTGACAGCCTGAACAGAGACTATCCCTTGTAGGGATAGTCTCTGTTTTTTATCGACCTAGATGCTACACACATACTTGACTCGTATCGTAAAAGCGTACTCTTTGATTGATCGCCTTCTTCAATTGACTACTTTAGTTTCTAGTATTTATCAAGTTCCAAGTCGTCTAAAACAATCTTTGGCTGCGATCGCGCCTCTTTTTTATCATCAGTCTTGTCAAGGTAGCTCTCATTTCTCTGCTTGGTTTGATCCTTAAGCTTAAAGGCTCCGACCATCACCTTAAGCATTTCTGCCTGCCCCGATAATTCTTCACTGGATGCAGCACTTTCTTCGGCAGTCGCTGAATTCGTTTGAACCACCTCGGAAACCTGCTCAATGCCCTGGGTAATCTGGGCAATTTCGGCGGCCTGATCGTTGGAAGCTCTGGCAATGTTCCCCACCAAACTGGTCACCTTTTCAATTTCGTCTAATATTTCTTTTAAACTTTCTGCTGTTTGATCGGCAATTTTCGTCCCGACTCCAACCTTTTCGATCGATCCTTCAATGAGTCCAGTCGTTTCTTTGGCGGCTTCGGCACTCCGTGCTGCCAGGCTTCTAACTTCTTCAGCAACGACAGCAAAACCTTTGCCATGCTGCCCGGCCCGGGCTGCTTCAACCGCAGCATTTAACGCCAGAATGTTTGTCTGGAAGGCGATATCATCGATGACCTTAATAATTTTAGAAATATTACTGGACGATTCATCAATGTCCCCCATCGCTGAAATCATTTTTGCCATTTGCCCATTACCAACTTCGGCATTTTTTCGGACTCTTACTGCCAGCTCATTGGCGTCGCTCGCTCGGATGGCATTCTGCTTGGTTTCACCAGCTACTTCTTCAATGGAAGCGGTCAATTCCTGAATTGAGCTGGCCTGCTCAGTGGTTCCCTGAGCCAGTGCCTGACCCCCATCTGAAATCTGTCTGGCACCAATTTCTACATGCGCTGCGGCCACATCAATATCCGTCATGGTTGTACTTAGACTGGAACTAATACCATTTAACGCTTCTTTTATAGCCAGAAAGTCGCCGGTATAAACAGAGGTTATTTCTTGATCTAAGTTTCCCCGGCTTATTTCTTCAAGGGTACAAGTAATTTCATTGACGTAACGCTTTAAATTAACAATGGTCTGGTTCATATCTTCTTTAATAATGGCATGATCCCCCTGATAATCGCCGCGCATTGATGTATTTAAATTGCCTGCCGCCAGCTCTTTTAGCGTTTCTGACGCTTCGCTGATTGGACGAATTACAGCATCCAACGTCTCGTTGAATCCTTCAATGACTTTTGCATACTCCCCGGTAAAGCGTGTTTGATCACCTCTGAAACGCAAATCCCCCTTGACTGCCGTAGCAGTCATTTTTTGGGTTTCTTCCACCAGCAAAACAATATTTTCCATCATACCAATCAAGCTCGGAATCAGGGTATCATTGTCGCTTCGTTTACCAATGGATTTTAATTCTCTTAGGTCACTGAGTTCGCCGTCTTCAATATGATTCGCAATATTGACAATTTTTACCAGCTGTCCGTGAACCGCATTAATCCCTTCGCCTATTTCTCCATAAATCCCCAGATAGTGCGTATCAATACTCTGACTTAAGTCATTCTGACTCATTAATGACAACACGCGATTCCCTTCTTTCAGGGCCCCCAAGCCATCAATACAGGCGTTGATACTTAGCTTGAGTTTATCAAAGTCGCCGGCATAAGTTTGCGTAATTTTTTCCGGAATTTCTCCTTTTCCAATCCGATCCACATATTCCGCTGCCGTATTGATCGGTCCAACCACAGCATCAAGCGTGGCATTGACGCCTTCAACAATATCTTTAAAACCACCTTCAAAAGCCTTTGTATTACCTCTTGTCTCGAGCTTACCGGCCACAGCAGCTTGAGACAGGCGGGTTGCTTCCTCAATTAAGCCGCGGATGGTTTTGATGGTGTGTTTTAAGGCCGGGGTAATTTCGTCCAATTCGTCTTTTTCTTCAATATCGGCTGAAACATCACCCGAAGAAATCTGATTCATCGTGCCAATGACAACATTCTGAAGTTCATCAGCAAAGGTATCCATGGTCATGGCCATTTCACCAATCTCGTCTTGTGCATCCATGTTTAGGCGAATGCCCAGATGACCTTTTCCCATCTCTTTGATCATATGGTTCACACTGGCAATGGGTTTGGTGATTGACGTTGACAGTTTATATAAGATTACTCCCAAAATGAGAAAAACAAACAATCCCGCCAGAGCAATGAGCATAATATTTTTTGTGATTGCGGCTTGAACATTATTCATCGAATAGCCTATATTCAAAGCCCCTTCGAGTTCCCCATTGATCACAACGGGATATAAGACATCATAAACGTTGGCATTTTCCACTTCATCAAAAAACTCTTTGGCACTCATTTCACCATCAAGCGCGACCTTTTTTATGGTCTCATCGTCCTGATAACTTTCGCCAATGTCATCCTTGTTGTTATCCGCCACGCCGATCAAATCTCTGTCAATAAAGCTCGCATAAACAATGCTCTCGTCCGACACCAATTCATCAATCAAGGCCTGATACCCGAATTTTTCAGTTAATTCCAGCACCCGATCAGCCGATACTCCAGCTTGAATAAATTCACCGCTACTATTTCGCACATAACCATATTTAAACAGATTACCGGTTTCACTGTCAGCTCGGATTTCTTCCATCAGTTCTGTTGCCCCGCTGACCATAAAATCATGAATGGGGTGATCGGCGGGGACTGTCCATCCCATATATTCACCGTAAGCGGCATTAAAAATAGTTCCTGTCGGATTATACAGATAAATGGGATTAATTCCGGTTTGTTCCGACAACTGTGTTAAATATTCATCGTTGACCCGGTCCCGATTGGCAAAAATGATATTTCCGACACTGCGAATCTGGGTTTCTAGCATTTCATTCATGGTTTTAACGGCTTCAGTATTGTCTTCAATTCGATCAACAAAACGCTGCGATGATGAAAATCCATTCTCTCTCATTTCAGCCAACAAGCTGTCTCTGGTCAAATACGAAGATATTGCACCAATTAAAAAGACCCCTGCCAGTACGCAAATCAGTGGTACAATTAACAGCCTTGTCCGAATAGACTTTGATTTTCTCAAATGACTTTTATTCCCTTTCAAACCTCAACCTCTTTCTTTTGCTTCGATGACTCTAAATTTATTTCACTCATTATATATTATGGTAGTTCTTATCAGCAATGCATTTATGTTAAATTTTTTATAAAAGACAAACTTCTAGTCGAAGTTGTTAAACAGTACTTTCACTCATAGCGAAAACGATTTGCTAAACTAAACGATAAGTCCTTCATTAACTTTAGTCACTTATTCTACCCGTTAAATAAGTCAACTTTTATATCTTCTATTCATTATTAAACGCTTTAAAAATAGCCACACACATTAAAATAATAATGCCTAAAAATGGCAGTGCCATAATAATGGAGGTATTTCTCATGGCGACCAGTCCACCACTAAAAAGCAGTACAATCGCCATTAATGACAACAAGGTCCCCCAGATCATTTTAATTTTAGTATCCGGATTCAAATCCCCGTTTCGAGAGAACATACTGATGACAAAAGTTGCTGAATCTGCCGATGTTACAAAGAATGTGACAATCAGTATCGTTGCAACAAAGGAGACGATTTTCCCCATCGGCAAATAAGATAAGGTGGCAAACAAACCCACCGTCATATCATTTATAACCTGGGAAACAATATCAACACCCACAAAGATTTCGAAATACAAGGCCGTTCCGCCAAAAACGGTAAACCAGAGACAGCAAAAAACGGCGGGCAGAATAATCACACCCAGAATAAATTCTTTCACCGTTCGGCCTTTCGATATTCGAGCAATAAAGGTTCCCACAAACGGCCCCCAGGAAAGCCACCAGGCCCAATAAAAAATCGTCCATGCGCCAACCCAGGGATCTTTTTCAAACGGTGATAAGGCCAAACTCATTGGCAGTAAGTTCTGAATATAACCGCTAAGACTGACAAAGAAGGTGTCGAGAATAAAAACGGTTGGACCAAATAAAAATAAAAACAGCAACAGCAACACAGCAATAATAATATTGGTGTTGCTGAGTATTTTTATGCCTTTATCGATACCGGTTGCCGCGGAGATTAAAAATAAAACCGTAATAACAGCGATAATAATAACCTGGCTGCCGATTGAGTTGGGAACATTAAAGAGGGTATTTAAACCACCATTTACTTGCAAGGCTCCCATCCCCAAGGAGGTGGCAACGCCAATTACTGTTAAAATCAAGGCCAGGATATCAATCCCCTGTCCAATCGGCCCCTTGGTCTTTTCACCCAGCAGGGGGTAGAGGGTTGAACTGATTAAACACGGCATTTTTTTTCGAAAGGTAACATAAGCCAGCGCCAATCCGACGATAGCATAAATCGCCCAGGGGTGAAGCCCCCAATGTAAAAAAGTATAGCGAAAAGCCATCATGGCTGACTCAGTAGAGGACGGTTCAATCCCCATCGGCGGTTCGGCATAATGAAAAACCGGTTCAGCAACACCCCAGAAAACCAGCCCAATCCCCATACCAGCACTAAAGAGCATGGCAAACCAGGAAAAATTCGAATACTCGGGACGATCATCATCACTACCCAGGCGAATTTTTCCAAACCTGCCAAACGCCAGATAAAGAGAAAAAATTAAGATTCCCAGAACCGTTGCCAGATAAAGCCAGCCCAAATCATTGGTGATAAAAGAAAACATCTGACTGGTAATCTCCAGCAATTGTTCCGGAAATAAAAAACCAAAAATGAGAAACAGCAGAATAAGACCAATTGATATGTAAAATACCATCATATTCACTTCCTTTCTACTTCGTTATATGATAGAAAGGCGCCAAAATTTTAATAAAATTCTGGCACCTGTTCTGTAATAATTCTTTATTGTATCATCTTTTTTTCTATCCCAGTAGTTGTTTGCAGAGTTCCACGGCTTCATCGGCTGTTTCGGCCCAACCATCAGCACCAATGTCTTCACCCCATTTTTCACTGGTTGGTCCGCCACCAATGATAATTTTATATTGATCACGCAAGCCTTTTTGATCCAGATATTCGACCAGTACTTTTTGAGACTTCATCGTAGTTGTCAATAATGCGCTGGCAGCGATAATCTTAGCCCCAATCTCATCTGCTTTGGCTACAAAGTCTTCAGCCTTCTGATCGATGCCGATATCATAGACTTTAAAACCAGCAGAGGTTAATAGCGCGCCGACAATATTTTTCCCGATATCGTGGATATCCCCTTCGACGGTGCCAAGAACAATCTTACCCTTATCTTCATAAGCGCCTTCGCCTTCTCCTGCTGCCAGAACATCTTCCAGCACATCCATTCCCGCTTTCATGGCATCAGCGGCCATCATTACATCGGGTAGAAAGGCTTCGCCACTGGTCCACGCTGCCCCAACTTCTTCAATTCCTTTAATAAAACCAAGCTGTACCGCCTGAACCGGATCGATTTTTTCGGCAACAACCTTTTCGGCCAGCTCAATTGCTAAATCCTCATCACCATCGACAATTGCATCTTTAATTTCTTCAAATATTGGGTTCATTATTTTTCTCCTTTTTTCTTTTAATATTTTTTATTTCAATAATTCTTTCGATCGTTTTTCAATGAATGCTTCAACTTTTTCTTTGATTACCGGATCCAGTTCAGGCGGAGTGTAACTGGCCAGAACTTCCTGCCATTTTAATTTTGCCCGTTGATTGGTATCAAGCGAATCCTTTGACCAGCCATCAAAGGATTGACGGTCACTCAGTGCAGGTCTGAAAAATTCTGTCTTAAAGTTCTTACGAGTGTGTTTCTGCGTCAGGAAGTGACCACCTGGGCCAACCGTTTCAATCACATCATAGGCCATTTTTTCATCACTATCAGTATCAAATCCTTTGAGGTAACGTAGCACCATCCCGGCGATTTCATCGTCGACCATAAACTTTTCATAAGACATCGCCATGTAGTATTGAAGAATTCCGGCTGTATGCAGAACGAAATTCACTCCTGTGGTGCTGGCGGCAAAGAGAACCATCATCGATTCATAACCAGCCTGAGCATCAACAGTTTTAGCATCAGTTAAGCCCCCGCCACCTCGGCATGGTACGCCGTAGAATCGTGAGAACTGGGCACTGGCTGATGTAAACAAGGCATTCTCCGGATTTCCGATCGATAACGATCCGGTTGACATATCGGTTACTGCCGAGGTTGAGCCATAAACCACTGGTGTCCCCGGATTAATGCACTGAGTCAGGGTAATCCCGGCCAGTACTTCCGCATTCTGAAGCGACATGGCTCCAGCCAGCGTTGCCGGACCGGTTGATCCTGCCATAACCAGTGAAGCAATTACCATCGGCTGTCCAGCTTCGGCATAGGCCATTAATCCACCAAGCATCCGGTCATCATATTTAAGGGGCGTCACCGAGTTAACTAAGCAGATCAGGGCTGGTTTTTCCTTAATCACATCCAAACCGCCATGGAGGACTGCCGTTAATTCAATGCAATCTCGGGCGTGTTCATAACCAGAAGAACTGCCCATAAAACATTTATCTGAATTAATGATATGACTATAAGCCATTTTTAAATGTCTGATCTCATCTTCAACATCACTTGGTTCAACCACGGTCCCGCCGGTCATGTGCAAGTTTTTGCTGGCTCCGGCCAGTTTAACAAAATTGTTGTAATCTTCCATCGTGGCATCCCGTTTGCCGCCATCGGCATCATAGACGAAGGGTGCCCCATAACCGGGCATATACATAATGTTTTTGCCACCACAAATTAAATTGTGCTTGGGATTACGGGCATGGAGGGTAAATTGAGCGGGTGCTTTTTCAACCATGTTCTCGACAAAGTCCGGATCTAAAAATACCCGATGACCTTCAACCCGCTGACCATGTTTTTTAAACACTTCAATAGCTGGATCATAAGAGAATTCAACACCAATTTCCTGAAGAATTTTCAGGCTGTTTTTATGAATCTTATCAATTTGTTCATCTGTCAAGACATCAAATTTTGGTAACATATTGTAATACCTCTTTTCTAAATTTTTTAACCTTTGTTTGAAACATCTGCTGCCAGTAGGCTTTCGCCCGTTTCTTTAAATCCATTTTTATTAAGTTTTAACTGGGTTTCAGCATAGTCAGCTTTTAGCGCTTTAAGAATACTAAAACACATCACAATCATAACCAGCATATAGGGGAATGCCGCGACAATTGACGCTGTTTGCAAGGCTTTTAAGGCTGAAGTTCCACCCACAAGAATTAACATAATGGTGATTAGGCCCTGGGCAATACCCCAGCCACCTCTTAATTTTTTGTCCGGATCCATATCTCCGTCTGATGTCAGCATCGCTAAAACATAGGTTGCTGAGTTCGCTGCTCCAACAAAGCAGATTAAAATCAGGAAAATCGCTAGGATTGACGTAATGCCATAGAGTGGTAATTGTTGCAAAAGAGCGTATAGTGCGGTGGTATAATCGGCACTAACTGCCGCTTCGATTGCGCCACCGGAGATTGCATTTAAATTAAATGCAGCACCGCCGTAAATTGCAATCCAAATCAGAGAAAAACCAGAAGGAAGTAAGGCTACGGCTAAAATAAATTCGCGAATGCTTCTGCCTTTAGATACACGTGCAACGAACTGTCCCACAAATGGAGCCCAGGCAATCCACCATGCCCAATAGAAGACGGTCCAGCCGTTTAACCATTCAACATTCCCCATCCAGAAAGTTTGACCGACAATGTTCTGCAGATAAGCGCCTAATGAATTCGTGAAATTATTTAAAATAAACACGCTGCCGCCAAAAATAAAGATAAAAACCATAAATCCAATTGAAAGCCAGATTTTTATATTAGCTGCGACTTGCATTGCCTTATGCAGTCCTGATATTGTTGCTAAAGTAAAGATTGCTGTCATCACAGCAATAATGATCGAAATCACCATTGGCGAGGATTGAATCCCCCATATGTATTGCAAACCAGTAGCAATTTGAGTTGCTCCAAAACCCAAGCTTGTTGCGACACCGAAAATTGTTGCAAAAACTGCCAGAATGTCGATCGTTTTACCGATTGGTCCATGTATTTTTTCACCAATCAATGGATAGAAAGCTGAACTGATCAAGAATGGCAAGTCTTTTCTAAATTGAAAATATGCCAGTCCCAAACCGCCAATTGCAAAGACTACCCATGGATGCAATCCCCAGTGGAAGAAGGTGGTTCGCATGGCTATTTCCATTGCTGCCTGAGTTCCCCCTTCTCCAACGGGCGGACTCAGATAATGCATAATCGGTTCCGATACCGACCAGAATACCAAACCAATTCCCATCCCACCGCCAAATAACATTGAAAACCATTGGAAGTTAGTAAATTCAGGTTTATCATCATCCTTACCCAATATAATTTTTCCAAATGGACTGATGGCAACACCGATGGCAAACACAATAAATATCCCGACTGCCAATAAATACAACCATCCAAAAGACGTTGTAATAAATGAATTTAACAGATTAAATACGGCTGTAGTACCTTCAGTAAAAAGCATACTAGCTAATACAAAAACGATAGCGATTGCTGCTGAAATATACAACACTGTTCGATTCTTTGTCGTTTTTTCTTGCATTTTAGTTACTCCTCCTCTTATTTTAGATTTGGTTCAAAGTTTTTAGAAAATTTTCATCAGCGGTGTTTCCAGTGTCCCCAGTTTTGTTCCGGTGATCTTATTGCAATAAGACAACATCGCATCGGTGGTCGCAGCGGCTTGATACACCCAGGCGGCATTGGCCATTGGTCCATATAAAATAAAATCAGCACCGTGAGTCAATGGAAAAGTAAAGACCGAAGCGCCGGCCGCTTCAAAATAAGGACTGCCTTTTGATCGCATTTTTTTCCATAAATAGAGGGCGTTCGATGAAGCACATCCACCGGGAAAACCATGTTGTTCTTTAATATCTCGGATTGCCATGGCCGTCCAACTGCTACTGGCAACATCCAGAACCCCGGGATCAATCAGAAATTGCTCAACACCAGCTCGTTTAGCCTTGGTCAACAGCCCTTCGTTTTTTTCATCGCCGATCAGCAGTTTCACGCGTTTGGCTGGCTGTAAATGTTTTTTACTGAAGGCCAGAACAACCGCCGTCTTAACACCACACTCTTTCATGACTTCCAACTCATGCTCGGTACAACTTTCTTCCAATGAGTTGTAAATAATTCGACTCATCGCCACTGGATCGTTAGCAAAATGTTTGAGTGTTTCAATTCGCACCTCCGGGCTGGGGCTGTCAAGCAAAATTGGAGAAGTGGTGTGCTTTAGGACAAACTCGACATGTTTGGTCAGAGCGACCTCGGTATCCCCTAATACATCGACAATTCTGGGATTACCGGTTTCGGCTGATAGTTCCGCTTCTTTATCCAGTAAATCTTTGGCTGCTGTTTCATCAAACAACCCTTTTTCTGAATCTTTGGTTATCTTATGACCGCGATAAAAAATACTCCCAATTAAAACGGTGGGATACTCCCCAGGCTGTCCACCAATCTTAGTTCCATTAATATCATAAACAAACTGATCTGCTGTAAATCTAAACATTTTTGTCTCCTTCATAAACTTATAATTAATTATTGCAAAATTCACAACATAAAAAACAATTGTCCTATTCCTGTCTGTATTAGTCATGGACCCTGTTTTTTCTTTCTCGCAGCCTAAACGATTACACTTTTCTCCTTTCTTACTTATTTACGAGATGTTATGTTAATTCTTGCTGTTATATATCGCAATAATCGTGCCAACATGAATAAAAGCGCTTATTTCGATCAACTGGCTATTTGCCGTCTTTCGTAACGCAAATATTATTTCCAATAATGAAAAAGTTAGCTTTTATTTTTTCATTATTGGAAATAACTGTTTTTTTGCTCTTGTTAATTCGAATCATTTGATTTATCATCAAGTTGTAGTGATGAAAACGATTTTAACTGATAAGAATGATTGATTGATGTACTCTTAAATAAAAAACAGGCAATAAAGACCCCAATATAAATATAAGAACGAGGAAATAGCATGATAACAAACGAAATGAACCATAGTCCGGAATATGCGGACTATCTAAAAACCCTTTCCAGTGAATTTTTTCTGGATATCTTGGAAAACAGTTTTATTGAAGTCACCGTAACCGATAAGGATGGTAATGTTCTTTACGCCAATCCGGCCTGTCTGGAGTACCATGGGATTCCGGCAGAAAAAATGTGGAAACTTAATTTTTTAACCTCCTTCCAGGGCTTCTGGACACCGCCGTCCACTGCCACTGCCATTGAAAAAAAACACACGATTATCTCCCGACAGCGCTCTCTCCTGACCGACGAAGAGCACATTACCATTACGACACCGCTTTATAATCCTGATCACGAATTGGTTATGCTGGTTTATAACACCCTAAAGCGGGAATCTTTTGTTGAGTTTGATCTGGATTACCTGAATCAGGAAAAATTAACCGATGATGAGATTAAAGATAAAAAGGGCTCTCGGGAAGAGCGGACCAAAGCGAGTAACAATATTGTTGGTCGCAGTTATATTCTCTACCAGACTCTGCACAAATTGAAGAAGGCCGCCAAATCGGATATTCCGATTTTACTGCTGGGTGAAAGTGGGGTAGGTAAAAGTCTGATTGCCAAATTTATTCATGATTGCAGCCCCCGCAAAGCCAATCCCTTTATTTCCATCAATTGTGCTTCGATTCCCGACAATCTTATTGAAAGCGAACTCTTTGGGTATGTTCCCTATGCCTTCACCGGCGCCAGCCCCAAAGGCAAAAAGGGATTGGTAGAAATGGCCAATCACGGTACCTTGTTTCTTGATGAAATCGGAGAACTCCAACCTAATATTCAGGTCAAACTCCTGGATTTCCTGGAGAACCAGCGCTTTACTTCGGTAGGGGGATTAGAGAAAAAAATGGTCAACACCCGAATTATTACCGCCACTAATAAAAATCTGGAAGAACAGGTCGCCAAAAACGTCTTTCGGGAAGACTTGTATTGGCGCATCAATGGGATCACCCAAACGGTACCATCACTACGGGAGCGGCGGGATGATATTTTCCCCATTGCCCAGTATTATCTAAAGGAATACAATAAAAAGTATAATCAGAACAAGGTTTTTTCTAATCCGGTTATTGAAGCCTTGATCCAATATGACTGGCCGGGAAATGTCCGTCAGCTAAAAAATGCCGTCGAGCAAATGGCAGTCATGAGTCTTGGCAGTGTTATTGGCAGTGACAAATTGCCTGAACAGGTAGCTGCCTTTGTAACAAAAGAAAGTATTAATAAAAAGAAAATCATTTTTGATGATCTGGTGGAAAATTATAAACGCGGAATTATTGAAGACTATTATGAAATTTACGACAATATAAACGATCTGGCCGATTCTTTGGGCTTAAGCCAAACCACCGCTTATCGTCTGGTTAATAAATATGTCAAAAAATAGCAACACCACAAGCAAGGGGCCCGGAAACGCTCCTTGTTTGTGGTGTCTCAATTTGTATGGGTCACCCCATTAATTATAATTAAAACGACTTCCAATCAAAATATCAGGGAACGATCTTTTGACCAAAAGGATTTTTTGTCCCAGCTGAACTCTACATCGGCATGAATCTCCAAAAAGTAATCCTGTATCAAACCGTTCAAATCATCCAAATTGTCAAAACGATTATCCTTATTCAAAGCTTCTATCCACATGCTCTGTCCGCCACAGGCATCACTTAAATGAACCTTGTAGTCCAGATCGCGCTCTTTAATGCGGCGGTTCACTTCACTGATATTGTCCCAGGTAATAATCATCTCCAGATACTCCTTTCCTAATATTTACTTGATCACTATTTGATCTCTATTAGATAGTTTACCCCCGTTAGTCAACTTTATTCAAAATTTAACCACTTATTATTTTTTATATAACAAACGGTCGACTAGTTGATCCCGGCGGCGCAGCATCTTTGGGGACAACTTTTATTTCGATAGCTTCAAGCCTTAAGCCCTTCCCTTGCGTTCCTGAACTTGCGCCATTTTTAGCCCAGTCCAGCCAACCATAGTTCTGACTGTGAACCCGGTAATAAACATCATAGTTGGGTGCGTCCGCTCCGGTGAGCCGAATTTGAATGGCCTCTAATCGTAGCGATTGACCGTAGGTTCCACTGGTTTGGCCGTCACTTTTAAAACCCTGCCAGCCAATATTTTGAACATGAGTCTGGTATTCAATGCCAAGATTATAACCTAATTTATCGGTCTTGATTTCGATGCCTTCCAGCCGTAACGACTGACCGGAAGTGCCACTGCTCTGGCCATCACTTCGCCAGCCTTGCCAGCCCACATTCTGGACATGAGTGCGATAGGTAATGCCTGTTGTTTCATTAGAAGTGATCGAGGCTACTGCTGTATTTAACTGAATCAAGCCGCTGCCATAGTAAGAATCACTGCCTGCTGTTCCTAAATCCAGGGCCGTGCTTTTAAGAATGGTCTCAACTGTTTCAGCCGTTAAACTGGGATCGGCTGCGATCAGCACCGCACAGGCTCCAGCGACAATGGGACTGGAAAAAGAGGTACCACTGGCATACTCGTACCCGCCGCTTTTGGCGGTGGTTAAAACAGATTGACCCGGAGCACACAAATCCACCCGGTCATTGTATTGCGAAAACGAAGCCCGGAGATTGTCCTTATTGATGGCTCCCACTGAAATGACATGGTCGTAAGATGCCGGGTAGGAATACTGACCCACCCGGACATTCCAGGATTCGCCTTCATTTCCTGAAGCCGCCACCACGATTTTCCCGGCGCTGACAGCCTCATTGACAGCCACCGCCAGAGAAGAAAAGGTTCCATAACCACCAAAACTCAAATTAATTACCTTAACCTCTGGCCGCTTTGCCGCTTCGAGTAGTGCCGCACAAATATAAGCCACGTCCAGCTTAGTATCGCCACTGTATGTACCACCCGCCCGGTAGGGGGCAATTTTTATATTGGCTAATCCGGAGATCCCGGCAGTGCCAACGCCATTATTAGTAACGGCTGCAATGCATCCGCTAACCGCAGTCCCGTGACCTGACAAATCGACAACCTGGGGCTTTCCGGCTACAAAATCATATCCCGTAACGGTATTGCCGATAAGATCTGGATGACTAAGATTTAAACCGGTATCAATGACCGCCACCACTACTGGGTCAGCGTTCGAAATCTGATCCCAGGTCTGGTCAGCACCAATCCGACTAAACTGCCAGGCGGCACCACTCACCACATAGGGATCGCTAGGAAGGGCGCTCACTTCGATTTTGTCGTTTTTATCCACTGCCAACACATTAGGATTTTGTGCCAGATTCGCCATCATGGCCTCTGCATCTGTTTCTTCGCTGACTTCAATAAGATCCACCCGATTGGAGACCTGCTCACCGGCAACAACCGTTTCGGCCGTTAAAGCCAGGTCTTTAACATTATCTTCCCCACCCTCTTTATAAATAACAACGATCTGCTGATCCAGGTTTTCATCGGTATTAATCTCTGGTATCTGTTCTAAGGTTTTGATCTCAGTGGGTGTTTCGCTTCCCTGTTGTAATCCTTCGTTTAACGACATACTCTGATCATCCGGTGTTGTCTTCAAAACGGATTGACTACCCGGATTAACTAAGTCTTCTGCTTGACTTCCCGCTGGAAACAGCAAGAAGAAAACAATCATTATTGCCAGCCATCGTGTTATTTTTAACAATTTATTATTCATGCTGTTCACCCTTCGCACCGCTGGTATGGTTTTGTTCTTATCATCCTTTTATGATGTAATGCTTTATTTCTGTCGTATCTGCTCTATTTAGGATATATTACTATAACATAAGTTCTTTATATTCTGCTATCATTTCAGATAATGCTTAAGGATTTTAATATTAAACGCTGTGTTCCTACTACTCACTAGGACAATCGGACAATAATCCGGTGCAACACATCCACCGTTTCCTCCAGGTTTGTTGACGCATCTTTGATATGATGATAGACTTCGCGTTTTTTTATCGCTGTCATTGGATCAGCCCCGGCAAATACAAACACCATACCATCCATGTAGAGCTTTTCAATTTCTCGGTGGGTCGCTCGCATTTTAACCACCGCTTCTTCCGACTTACCATGATTCTTTTTCAGATCGCTGACTGCTTCGGCAAAAATTTCTACCCCTCTTTTTAATTGTTCAACCATACTGATAATGGTATCATTGGCTTTCACATCAAAGGTCTTCATTGAAACCAGGGTTGATTGGGCATATTTTAGAACTCGATTCATACCAACTGATATCGAGTAAATATCACCGCGGTCAAAGGGGGTAACAAATGCTTCGGTCAGGTTTTTTTCCATCTCCATCCGAATGGTGTCCGCTTCTTTAACGCAGTCCAACAATGCCTGGCTGTCTTTGTCGGCACTACTATTCAACCAATTGTACAGGGCTTCCACCCCGGATGCATTGCTTTGCGCCTGCATCAACAGCATCTGATGAAAATGATACTTAATCGGAAAAATCCGATCAATAATATTTCTTTTTTCCATTATTCTATTCTCCCTCTAGATAACCTTAAAAATCATCGTTGTTATGGTATAGATCAGGGCCGATACTACTGCTGATAAGGGAATGGTGATGCACCACGCGACCAGAATTTCTTTAACAATTCCCCAATTCACCATTTTGTATTCATCTCCGGCGCCAACACCCATAATCCCGCCGACCACCACATGGGTGGTGGAGACCGGTGCCCCAACCAGGGTTGCTCCGAAAATCGAAGCCACCGAGGACAATTGCGAATTTAAGCTATGCAGCGGCTTAATATCAAAAATCCCTCGCCCCAAGGTCTTCATAATGCTCCAGCCACCCAGCAGGGTGCCCAGAAACATGACAATTCCGCCACTCCCTCGTACCCACAGAGGCGCCGTGTGAATGGCAGTTCCGCTCCACGCGGCCAAAGCCAGCGTAAAAAGTCCAATAATTTTTTGGGTATCATTGGATCCGTGGCTATAAGAAAGACCCGCCACGACTAACCATTGTATTTTATTAATCTTCCTGTTAATAGAAACCCTGGCATTTCGCAAAATAAATTTCGTCACTTTTTCCAGAAAAAACGCAATCATAAAACCGATAAACGGTGATAAAAACAAGGCCATCATCACTTTTACAATCCCGGTAATTTGGTGACCCTCGCTAACTAGCTCCGCCCATCCCCACAAAATGTGTTCGTATCCTGATGATACCATCACAGCACCGATTATTCCGCCAACTAATGCATGGGTGGAACTGGAGGGCAAACCTAATTTCCAGGTAATTAAATTCCATAAGGTGGCTCCAAAAACAGCAGCAAACAGAACCGTTAATAAGGCGGTGTCAGTTGGCAAATCAATTAACTCTGAGATAGCATCCGCCACCAAGTTCCCACCAATCACTGCTCCGACCAATCCAAAAAAAGATGCCACTGCAATTGCCTGTTTGGGACTGGCCGCTCCGCAATTGATAAAGGTGGCTACCACTGAACTGGCATCATGAAGCCCATTTGTCAAAGCAAAAATAAGCCCGATTATTATAACTGAAATTAATATGATTGTTGCACTGACCGTTATCATTTTTTTGCTCCTATATATATATTTGTTTCTCACATTTATTTTTCCTACTATATCAGCACATTAGCAAAGACGCAACAAGAACTGCGCTTTCCCAAAAAAAATGTCTCAATCGGCCCAAAGGCAAATTGAGACATTTTGGTTTCTCGTTAATTGAAAAACTTCACGTTGCCGATCGTTCCATCCGTTAAAAAAACGATCTGAAGCATAGTGCCATCCTGATTGATCCACACCCTTATGTAGCTTAACTTATTATCTTCAAAGGGAATCTGGGTGACACTGGTTTCGGTTCCCTCTCCGCCTAGAATATTTTTTACTTCATCATATGTGGCACCCTCAGGTATACTTTCTGCCTGTTCCTTAGTCACTGCTTTCGTTGTTAAAAAAGCCAGATCTTTAGTCAGTGAATAAAACAAGGTTTTACTTGTGGCCATTCCATTTTCATCAAACATAACACTCACCCCAAAACCGGTATCATTATTCACATACGTAAAGACATTCCCAATTTGAGTGCTTTCGGTTGGCGTAACGCCTAATTCCGCATCCACCTGTTGCTTTGTCTGGTCCAATTGCACCGCATCATAAAACTCATAAACAGTATCTCTTGAAAGATTAGACTGACCAGCACTACCACTATTCGCATTACTGCCGCAGCCTGACAAGACTAAAACCAACGTCACGGTAATTCCTACCACTAAAGAAAACTTTAATCGATTCATTTTATGATCCTCATCTTTCTTTACCCAAATTACTGGAATCAGTATAATGTACACGCTTGTCAAGACACGAAATTAGAAATTTTTAGATAAATCTCCTTTCGCGTTTTGATTAGGCAGCCAATGCCATATTTTCATAGAATACAGCTGCCGGTGTTTTGTAATTGAATCGCTGGTGACCTCGCTCATTGTTATATTTAGCGATGTATTCCTTTGTCATGGCTCTCACTTCAGTGACGGTTTCCGGGTACAGCAAATACAGGCGTTCCCATTTATATGATCGAAAAAACCGTTCAATGGCAATATTGTCGGTAGCACGGCCTTTACCGTCCATGCTGATTTTTGTCGTTTTAAAGCTTTTAATCAGGTCAATATAGGCATTTGACGTAAACTGACTGCCCTGGTCACTGTTAATGATCTCAGGTGCACCATAGGTTTGAATGGCGGTTTTTATAACACGGGTGACCATGTCGGTTTGCAAGGTGTTGCTGATGGTGTATCCCACAATATAACGGGAATACCAGTCAATAATAGCGGTTAAATACACAAATCCATTTGGGGTTCCTATATAAGTAATGTCAATGGACCACACCTGATTCGGTTGGTTAATTTCAAGATTTCTCAGCAGGTAGGGATAAGTTTTGGCTGCTTTGGCTCGCTTACTCAGATTGGGGCCGGGATAGAAACAAACAATATCCATTTCCATCATATAACGCCTGACAAGACGCCTGCCTACTTGATGAAAGCCCAGTTTATGCAATTCATTCCTGATTCGTCTGACGCCATAGGCTGGCTCCTCAAAATGAATACGATCAATGGCGTTTTTGATATTGATTTCATCTTTGGATGGCGCAACATCTATGGGTTCATGATAAGCTGTTGATCGCGATAGCGTCAGAAGTTGGCACTGTTTTTTTATGGTTAAGAAAGGGTGCTTCCAATCAATTAACGTTCTTTTTTCTTCATTTGAGAGATTTGGATTTGTTTTTTTTTAAGCCAATCGACATCCAATGTTAATTCGCCTATTTTCTTTACGAGCAGCTCCTTTTCATCTTCATGCTCTTGTTTGAGTTTGTCAACATCTTCATTTTTCTTATTGAAGACGGCGGACATATTGGCGATAAATTCGGTTTTCCAGCGGCTTAATAATTGCTGAGATACATCATACTTCTTAGAGATCTCGGCTAACGTATTTTCTTCTCTGAGGATTTCCAGCACGATGGCTGCTTTTTCCTCTGGGGTCCAGGTTCGTCGTTTTCTACTCATGTGTATAGTTTATCTTATTTTCTGGATTTTGTGTCCAACTATTTGTGGACATTATACAGAATCTGTTACCGCCCGATTTAAGTTTTATTTTATTACCCAATTATAAACTAATCAATCATTTTCTTTTTCCGCCTGCTTCTGACAGACTTATCAGCCCTGTTTAAACTTATTCATTTATACCAACTTTTCATTAGGATCTTCTGACTGAAAATAAATTAGACATGGACGATCTTTTGTTTTTTATGCTATTATACTATAAAACAAGAGAATGAGGATAACCAGATCATGAACACAAGAGACAAAATATATAACACCGCCAAACGGCTCTACCTGGAAAATGGTTACGCCAACACCCCAAACACCATGATTGCCAAAGAAGCTGGTGTCAATCTGGGTTTAGTCACCTATTATTTTAAGACCAAAGATATCATCGCCAGCGACATGCTTAATAATAACTATGAAACACTGTACTCGCATCTGCTTAAATATCTTCCCACTGACGATGAACTGTTGCAATTGATAACTTTTTTTAAGTTACATTTTAAATTAACCGAAATTGACGCACATTACGATCGATTTATTTACGAGATGAACAAATTTGATCTGCTGGAAAAAGCGACCCGAGATGGAAATCTCTTTGAGCTTTATAAAACCTTGGTTAACCAGAACGATCAAATAAAAACAGCGGATAAAGAACGGCTCTGTGATTGTGCGGTAACAGCATCTTTTGGGGTTATTCGAGCATTGACCATGAAGCAGTATGAAAAAGAAATCCTCCTCACAAAAGAAGAACTCTTCGATCTGTGCATCAATCAAATGTTTTATTCCTTGAAATTTGATTACAATAGCCTGTTCCTTAAATCGTTGCTCAGTTCTGCTAACTGCACCATTGATCGATTACTAGAAGAGTATCCCCAACTCAAGGAAGTTAATAATTATTTATATATTGAAGAAGCTCCTATTGTTTGCAAACAATAGGAGCTTCTTCTTTTTTTTATTTTTCACAGTATTTAATCGTTTTCTTAAGTCTGTTTTTAGTTTATATATATTTTTTTACGAATTTAATTGACTTTTTGCTCTTGATGTTTTATATTTAAATTGCTTACAAGCAACATCGTAATGTAGCCTCAAAATTTAGACGCAACGTGCTTAATTTTATCCTGTGAGGTAATTGAAAAATGATAATTATGGGATCTGTTAAAAAATATCAGACAAACTTCAAGTAAACACCCCTTAGCTTAAGGCATTTATTAGCAAATTTCATGCACACACATGAAAATGACTAATCTAAAGCTGATATCATCTGATATCACAAATAAATCAAATCAGGAGGAAAAAACATGTCAAAAATTGAAGAAGTCAAAGCAAAGGTCGAAGCAGGAAAGTCTAAATTGGTCCCTGGTCTGGTCCAGGAAGCCCTGGATGAAGGCAGTGCACCAGGTGAAATTCTCCAGGCGATGGTCGATTCCATGGGTGTCGTTGGGGACAAATTCTCTTCTGGCGAAATTTTCGTTCCAGAAATGCTCATCGCTGCTAAAGCCATGTCAAAAGGGGTTGAGGTCTTAAAGCCACTGATGGCCGGCGATGGTTCTGCCTCCCTGGGCACCTGTGTCATCGGTACCGTGGCCGGAGATCTTCACGATATTGGCAAAAATCTGGTCTCGATGATGATCGAAAGTGCCGGATTCGATATGGTTGATCTCGGTGTAGATGTACCAGCCGATACCTTCGTTTCAGCAGTTAAAGATAATGACAATGTGAAAATTGTCGCGTGTTCGGGTCTGCTGACCACAACTATGCCCGCCTTAAAAGAAGCCGTGGCAACCGTTAAAGCGGCTTGCCCGGATGTTAAAGTTATTGTTGGCGGGGCCCCGGTAACGCCGGAATACGCCGCCGAAGTCGGTGCTGACGGTTATGCCCCAGATGCCGGTAGTGCGGCTGTTAAAGCCAAGGAACTGGCCACCGCTTAAGTCTCTATTGCTCCCTTAAACAAACGCATTTCATACAAAATTTATTTAAATCAATCTACCAAAATTTTAGGAGGTATTGCAATGTTAACAAAAAGACAAAACTTGATGGAAGTAATAAAGGGTGGAAATCCGGACCGATTTGTCAATCAATACGAATTTATGGATCTAATTATGGAGGCCCCTATGGATCTTCCCCTGGCTCCGGCTCCCGGCACCCGGGTTAAAAACAAATGGGGGATCACCTTTGATTGGCCTGCCGATCAAATCGGTTCCTTTCCGATGCACGATGAAGAACACAAGGCACTAAAAGATATCACAGATTGGAAAAATCAAGTCAAAGCGCCTTCTGTCTTTTATACCGATGAAGAATGGGCCGCCGCCGAAGCGCATGCAAAATCAGTGAATCGAAATGAAAAATTTGTCACCGCCTTTTGCGCCCCAGGGATTTTTGAAATGACCCATCATTTAATGAGCATGGAAGATGCCCTGATGGCCTTATATGAAGAACCCGAAGCAATGAAAGAGCTAATTGATTACGTTGTTGACTATGAGCTGGCTTATGCGAAAGAAGTGGTCAAGCACATTCATCCCGATGCATTATTCCATCATGACGACTGGGGCAGCCAAATTTCTTCTTTTATTTCACCTGAAATGTTTGATGAGTTCATCGTTCCCGCCTACAAGAAGGTCTATGGATTCTGGAAAGCAAATGGTGTCGAACTGATTATTCACCATAGTGACAGCTATGCTGCCAATTTGGTTCCCTTTATGATTGAAATGGGTATTGATATCTGGCAGGGTGTGATGACAACCAACAATGTGCCGGAGCTGATTAAAAAATACGGCGAAAAAATCACCTTTATGGGTGATATCGACAGTGGCCGCGTTGATTTCCCCGGCTGGACCCGAGAAAAAATCTATGCGGATACAAAAAAAGCCTGTGAAGAATGTGGCAAGCTTTATTTTATTCCATGCTTAAGTCAGGGTTTAAACATCAGCTCTTTCCCTGGGGTTTATGAAGCAACCAGCGACGTGATTGACCAGCTCAGTAGGGAAATGTTCTAAGTAACGCGTTCTTGCACCGTAGTGTTAGCAAAATGAAGCTAGTCATTCTGTTACTGCACCTCTCAATTGAATAAAGAATTTGCTCAAGCCAGGTAAGCTCTATCCCGATTAGGAAACAATCCCATTTCTAATTGAGGTAGAGCTATTTCTATCCCATAAAGTCTTAAAAAAACATTAACCTTTAATAAAGCCATCATTGACATCAGCAAGATGATTGTTGCAAACCAATGCAGGGCATAACTGTGCGGTTTAGGAAAACAATTGAACGCGATGTAAAAACAACAATTGCATTAATTTGCAAAATACATTACAAAAAAATTTGGTTTTATCTGATAATACCATGAAATTTATGTGATAATTGTCGAACTTTATAGTATAATTATAAAACTCCATCTTATTTATTACAATAGGGAATGTGTCAACGGTCAATTTTGCAAAATTTTATTTCTTTGACGATGGTGTATATAATAGAAGAAAATAAAAGCCCTGTTAAAAAACAATCAATCAATTCAACATTCAATTGGCCCATCCTATTATCTTCACTAATTAATAGATTTTTCTGAGGAAGGTTAAAATGCGTATGAAACACACTAATTTACCCCCAAAACAGGGACTTTATGATCCCACTTTTGAACATGATGCCTGTGGCATCGGAGCAATTGTCCATATCAAAGGAAAGAAATCCCACGATATTGTCAAGCAGGCTTTAACAACGCTTATTAATTTACAGCACCGGGGCGGACGGGGCTCCGAACAAAATACCGGTGACGGTGCCGGGATTCTGATCCAGATCCCGCACCAGTTTATGGAAAAAACCGCCCGTCAAGAAGGCTTTATCCTGCCCCAACCCGGGGACTACGGTTTGGGGATGTTATTTATGCCCACCGATGCCGACCAGCGAAAACAGTGCGAAACCATTCTGGAAGAGACGATTAAAAAAGAAGGACAAACCTTGCTGGGCTGGCGGGATGTCCCAGTAGATCTCTGCGACCTGGGAAAAACAGCAATTGAAAGCATGCCGTTTCTTAAACAAGTCTTTATCAAGAAAAATCCGGCAATCACTGATTCCATGGCTTTCGAAAGAAAGCTCTATACCATTCGTAAACAGGTTGACAAGGCAACTAAAAAGAAAGGGCTGTCTTTTTATGCAGCCAGCTTTTCTTCCCGCACGATCGTTTATAAAGGGATGCTGACTGAAGATCAGGTTGGTCAGTTCTACCAGGATCTTAAAGACCCGGATGTCACCACCGCTATTGCCATGGTTCATTCCCGTTTTAGTACCAATACCTTCCCGAGCTGGGAACGGGCCCATCCCAACCGCTACGTGATCCACAATGGTGAGATCAACACCCTCCGGGGCAATGTTAACTGGATGTATGCCCGTCAATCCCTGCTTCAAAGTGATCTCTTTGGCAATGAGTTGGAAAAAACCTTTCCGGTGGTTGATGTCGATGGCAGTGACTCATCCATTTTTGATAACGCCTTCGAATTTTTAAGCTTAACTGGCCGTTCCATGGCCCATAGTGCGATGATGATGATCCCGGAGCCCTGGTCCAAACATACTACCATGAGCCCAGAGAAAAAAGCCTTCTATAATTATCACTCCCGCATGCTGGAACCCTGGGACGGCCCGGCCGCCATCGCTTTCACCGATGGTATTCGACTGGGAGCGGTTCTTGACCGTAATGGTTTGCGACCATCCCGTTATTATGTAACCAAAGATGATCTGGTTATCCTCTCTTCTGAAGTCGGCGTTTTAGATATTCCGCCTGAAAACATTCTCTGTAAGGAGCGTTTAAAGCCTGGTCGAATGTTGATGATCGATACTGAAAAAGGCGAGATCATTAATGATGAAGATCTCAAACATTCCGTTGCATGTCAGGAACCCTATGCCAAATGGATCGAAGAGCATAATATTACTCTGGATACGTTGCCCGTACCAAAAACAAAAATAAGCTCCAATAAAGAAACCCTGGTTCAACGTCAAAAATCATTTGGTTATACCTATGAAGATTTAAAAGCCCTGATTATACCGATGGCCAAAGACGGTGTCGACCCTATTGGGGCCATGGGTAATGATATTCCATTGGCAGTTTTATCGGATAAATCTCAAGTGCTTTTTAATTACTTTAAGCAGATGTTTGCTCAGGTAACCAACCCCCCCATCGATGCCCTTCGGGAAGAACTGATCACAGGTACCGAGGTTTATCTTGGTGGTGAAGGTAATCTGATTAACCCCTTACCGCAAAGTTGTCATCAGATCAGCCTGGACATGCCGATTCTCAGTAATGAAGACTTGGAAAAGATCCGGGAACTGGATGACCCACGGATAAAAGCCGTTACACTTTCAACCTTATTTGAAAGTAACACCGGCGGTGATGGTCTGGAAAAAGCTCTGGAAGATATTTTTGTTGCCGCTGACAAAGCCATTGCCGACGGAAACACCATTATTATCCTTTCTGATCGTGGTGTTAACGCTAATATGCTTCCCATTCCCTCGGCGTTGGCCATCTCCGGTCTCCATCATCATTTAATCAATAATCTAACCCGAACCCGGGTTAGCCTGATTGTAGAATCTGGTGAGCCACGTGAGGTTCATCATTTTGCGGTGCTAATCGGTTATGGCGCCACCGCCATTAACCCTTATTTGGCCTTTGAAACCGTGGAAGATCTGATTGATCGCGACTTGTTAACCGATGTAGGCTATGAAAAAGCCATTAAAACCTATATCAAAACAGTCAGCAAGGGTGTTATCAAGGTGCTTTCTAAAATGGGAATTTCTACCATTTTGAGCTATCATGGGGCCCAGATCTTTGAAGCCGTGGGGATCAACTCAGATGTGATTGACAAATACTTTACCCGCACCCCATCGCGAATCGAAGGAATCGGGATTAATGAAATTGCCCGGGAATCCCAGATGCGTCATGACGAAGCCTACCACAATCCTTTTGCCGATGCCAATGCGCTAGAATCCGGCGGAAATTTCCAATGGCGGGCCGATGGTGAATATCATACCTACAATCCCGAAGCTGTTTATAAACTGCAAAACGCCTGTCGAATGGGCGACTATCAAACGTATAAGGAATACACCGCCCTGATCGATGAACAAAGTCAACGCACCTGTACCTTAAGAGGTCTAATGAGCTTTAAAAACCGTCAGCCGATTGCAATTGATGAGGTTGAATCGGTAGAAAGTATCTGTACCCGTTTTAAAACCGGTGCGATGTCCTATGGCTCTTTAAGCAGCGAGGCCCACGAAAGCCTGGCCATTGCCATGAACCGTATCGGCGGCAAGAGTAATACCGGCGAAGGCGGCGAGGATCCTGAACGCCACATTCCTTTGCACAACGGTGACTCCAGGCTCAGTGCCATTAAACAGGTCGCCTCCGGACGCTTTGGTGTTACCAGCCATTACCTGTCCAGTGCCAAGGAAATTCAAATTAAAATGGCTCAGGGTGCCAAACCGGGAGAAGGCGGTCAACTGCCAGGACGTAAGGTTTATCCCTGGGTCGCCAAAACACGGTTCTCTACACCCGGTGTTGGTCTAATTTCACCACCACCCCACCATGATATCTATTCCATTGAAGATTTGGCGGAACTGATTCATGACTTAAAAAACGCTAATCGGGAAGCCCGAATCAATGTTAAACTGGTTTCTGAAGTCGGCGTTGGCACCATCGCTGCCGGGGTCGCCAAAGCCAAAGCTGATGTCATTCTAATCAGTGGTTATGACGGCGGAACTGGTGCCTCACCGCGAACCAGTATCCGTCATGCCGGTCTGCCCTGGGAACTGGGGCTGGCTGAAACCCACCAAACCCTGGTACTTAACAACTTAAGAACCCGGGTAAAAGTCGAGACTGACGGGAAACTGTTAACTGGTAAAGATTTAGCAGTTGCCACCCTGCTAGGTGCCGAAGAGTATGGCTTTGCTACCGCCCCACTGGTTATTCTTGGTTGTGTAATGATGCGGGTCTGTCATCTGGATACCTGTCCGGTTGGGGTAGCAACTCAAAACCCTAAACTGCGTGAACGGTTTATCGGTGATCCCGGACACATTGTCAATTTCATGAAGTTTATTGCCCAGGAACTCCGGGAAGTTATGGCTGAACTTGGTTTTAGAACCATTGATGAAATGGTCGGCCGCTCCGATAAACTGGAAATGAATCGCGCTATTGATCACTGGAAAACAAAGGGTCTGGATTTCTCCAGTATTTTATATCAGCCAGAAGTTCCCGAAGGCGGCGGTTTATACTGTCAAATCAAACAGAACCACAACATCGAAAAATCCAAGGATCTAACCGAGTTACTGGATCTGTGTCAACCGGCTCTGGAAAAAGCTGAGAAGGTGGAGATCACCACCACCATTAAAAATGTCAATCGGGTCGTTGGTACCATCATTGGTAATGAGGTGTCCAAGCGTTATGGCGAAGCAGGTTTGCCTGAGGATACCATCACGCTTAACCTGACGGGTTCATCGGGCCAAAGTTTAGGGGCCTTTATCCCTAAGGGCATCACCATTAAACTGGAAGGCGATGCCAATGACTATTTCGGCAAAGGCCTATCCGGCGGAAAAATGGTGATCTATCCGCCCAAGCAAGCCACCTTTGTCCCTGAAGAGAACATCATCATTGGAAATGTTGCCTTCTATGGCGCAACCCAGGGTGAAGCCTATATTAGGGGCGCCGCCGGCGAACGTTTCTGCGTTCGTAACAGCGGGGTTACTGCCGTGGTTGAATCAGTGGGGGATCATGGCTGTGAATACATGACCGGCGGAAAGGTTGTCATCCTGGGAAAAACAGGCCGAAACTTCGCGGCCGGGATGTCCGGAGGCGTCGCCTATGTGCTGGATCTGGACGAAAACTTCTGTGAATCCTGTAATGCTGAGATGGTCGATCTGGTTAAAATTACCGATGCCACTGAACGCGCCGAGTTAAAAGATTTAATAACAAAACACCGGGATTACACCAACAGTTTACTGGCACAAAAAATACTTGATGACTTTGATACCTATGCAAAACAGTTTACCAAGGTTTTACCGCGCGATTATAAACGAATGCTGGATGCCATGGAACGGGTTAAAGCCCTTGGTCTTACCGGCGATGAAGCCTTAATGGCAGCTTTTGACGAAAATAACCGGGATCTGTCCCGGGTAAGCGGAAATTAGTGAGGAGGTAGACGAATATGGGAAAATCAACAGGATTTTTAGAATATAACCGGGAAGTACCAAAGGATCGGGCCCCGCTCGAACGGATTAAAGACTGGGCGGAGTTTCATTTGGAACTTCCCGAAGAAAAGCAACAGCTCCAGGGTGCCCGTTGCATGGATTGCGGTGTACCTTACTGCCACTCCGGCATGATGATTGCTGGTGGTGCCTCGGGCTGCCCTATTCATAACTTAATTCCTGAATGGAATGACATGATCTATAAAGGATTATGGAAGGAAGCGCTGGCCCGCCTGCTTAATACCAATAACTTCCCTGAGTTCACCGGTCGGGTTTGCCCGGCACCTTGTGAAGGGGCTTGTACCGTGGGACTAAATGAACCTCAGGTTACCATTAAAGTCAATGAATGCACGATTATCGATCATGCCTTCAAAGAAGGATGGATTACCCCCACCCCCCCCAAACATCGAACTGACAAAAAAATTGCCGTGGTCGGTTCCGGTCCGGCGGGACTGGCCTGTGCTGCCGAGCTGAACAAAGCCGGCCACAACGTCAC